>JAHFBU010000116.1 GCA_023249795.1 Syntrophaceae bacterium | reverse complement strand
ACCGGGTAACCAGGAGTTCAAAGACGCTCTTCTCAAGGCGCGCAGGCAAGCCGCAAATGTCCACCTCGAAAAGGCGAAGCAGGCCATCGGCTCCATACCCGCAAAGGATCTGCGCGCGCTGGAGGCGATTGTCAAGGAAGGGAATATCGCTTACAACCTCGACCCCGGGAATCCGGCGGTCAAGACCTTTCAGGAACAGATCAGGGATAAGGTCGCCGCCTTGCAGGCTGAGGTCAAGGCACTCTACGAAAAGGCGGAAGCCGATATGCTGAAGGAGGATTGGCTCGCGGCTGTAACCGATTTCAGATCGGTGAACAAAATCTATATGGGTTATGAGGATACCGGGAGCAAGCTTGCCCGTGCGGAACAAGAGGGCGCCAAGATCCTCTACCAGCAGGGCGTTCTCTTCGGTAAACAGGAAGACTGGAAGATGGCGGCCCAATCCTTCAAGGCCGCAGTGGAGATCAACCCGAAGTATCTGGATGTCGCGCGTCTGTATGAAGAGGCGAAATCCCGAGACAATGTCGGCTATTTTCTCAGCGAGTCGGGCAAAGAAGAGAAGGTGAGGGGCTGGGAACGGGCGATCCTGCTGTTGGAAAAGGCCGCCGAATATGAGCCGGACAACCAGGATGTTCTTACCCAAATGGATAATCTCAAGATCAAGGCGGGACGGGAATTCTTCGACGATGCCGTGAAACAGGCCAACCAGGGCCGCCTGTATGAGGCCTGGAGAAAAATAGGGTTGGTCAAGACGTTCGATCCTGCTCTTCAGACCGATCCTATCTTCAAAGAATTTGTGGCCAACTTTTCTGCGAAGATGATGGAGCGGGGGCAGAAGTACGGCGACAAGGAACAATGGGGGAATGCTCTGGTCTGGTATCAGAAGGTGGAGTCGCTGTCACCCAACTATGCCGACCTGTTCCAGAAGTTGCTGGAAACGAGGGACCTCATCAACAAGCGGATCAAGAAATCGATTGCCGTCTTCGATTTTTCGAGTCCCAGTGCCAACAAGGATGCCGGGAAGATCGCAGCAAACAAGCTAATCGCCTACCTCCATAAGAATGCGAGCGGAGACCTCCGGATCATCGAACGGGAAAATCTCCAGTCAATCCTTCGGGAAATGCAACTCGGCCAGACGGGTCTGGTGGACATCAAAGCGGCACAGAATGTGGGTAAGATGAGAGGGATCGATACCTTCATCATGGGGGACGTCCTGCACTACTCTGCCAAAACCACCGACACCCCGAGTATCAGTCAGGTGAAGGTTCTCCTCAATGAAGATGAGGTGAGCAATCCGGATTTCATGGCATGGTTAATGACGCGTAAGTCACAGCCTACGCCGGAAGAGATGAACATGGCGCCCCAGAAGACGATTAAGAAACCGAACTACCAATTCATATCCTACAAACAGGGATCGGCCAAGATCAATGCGATGATCGAGATTTCCTACAAACTTGTGGATACCTCAACAGGAGAGAATGTCGTCACGAACACCGTCTCCGGGAAACTGATTAAGGAAGACAAGTATTCGGATGGGGTGCAGATCGCCAATATTCCTTACGATCCTCTGGAACTTCCCACGGAAGACGAGATCCTGGATGAATTGACGAACAGCAAGGTATCGGAGATGGGACAGAGCGTTCTCAAGAATTATCAGAGCCTGGAGGTGGCCTACTTCAACGAGGCCCAGCAGCAGCAGAAGCGCAGAAACGTCGAACAGGCCGTGGAAAAATATATCGACGCGATCTATGATGAGAAACTGAAAGGTATTGCGACGCCTGTTTCGCAGCAAAGCCTTGAATCCATCGATCAACTCACTAAGAACCTTTAGACACTGATGGTTCGCAGCCCCCTCGCCGGGGGGATGCTCTTGGAGGAAACCCATGGCAAAGAGGTTTCTCGCAGTTGTTGTTTTTCTGCTACTGATCCATCCCTCTGTCGCCTTGACCGCGTCCTCGAAGGTTCGAATCTCCGTGTTCAATTTCGGGACGGTCAATATGGAGGCATCCGGCCTCGGGACGACCGTGACCAACATGCTGATCGGCCTGTTGGCAGAGGATCCCGCCCTGGCGATTCTTGACCGGAAGGAGTTGGAGTCCTTTCTCAGCATGAACGACCTCCAGCAGAACGACCAGATCGACAATGTGGTCAACATCGGCACGCGCCTTGCTCTCAATGTGATAGTTGTCGGGAATGTTGAGAAGAAAGGGTCGATGGTTTTGGTTCAATGCAAGGCGATCCAGATTGATCAAAAGAAGACCATTTTGAATGCCAAGGTCCGCGCCATCGGCGATACGGCGCTGAACGCTGAGATAACGAAGCTTGCTCAGCAGATCCGAGCCGCCATTATGGAGCAACTTGCAAAGGGAAGGAACGAGGACAGCGGGGCATTTGGGGGACCCGCCGAGATCACGAAAAGATCGGGGAACCGGAGCATCCACCTGTTTTGGGAGGCGCCTCCCGGCGCGGCTGTCGCGGGTTATGAGCTTTATCGGGCCACGTTGGAGGCCGGTCCTTTCTCAAGGATTTCCCAAGTTGCCAATACCGATTATATGGATGAAACGGTTGAGAAGGATACCCCCTACTATTACAAGGTCCGAGCTTACAACGATCGGGGGATACAGAGTGAATTTTCACCGGTGGCAGAGGCGAGGACCGCCGTTACGCCGAACCCGCCCGTGATCCTCAAGGCCGAGGGCCACGAGAGGAGGATGTCCCTCCTTTGGTCACCCGGTCCGAGCAGCGGGGATCCCCTGCGACTCAAGGGATACCGACTTTATCGGGCCAAATCGGAGCGGGGACCTTACCGTGAGGTTGCCAGTCTCCAGACCAATAATCTCGGAGATGTTACCGCGACCCTTGACCGCCTGCTGAAGGTCTCCTATCTGGACCAGGGACTTGGAGACGGCGAGGAGTATTACTATCGTGTCACCGCCTTTAACGAAAAGGATCTGGAGAGCGACTTTTCTCAATCCGTCAAGGGGGCGACATTGCCGACGGTCGGAGCGGTTAGCGCCGAGGGAGGTCTGATTCGAGAGATCCGCCTCTCCTGGAAGCCCATTGATTCGCACTTCATTCGAGAATACCACATTTATCGGAGTGCCTCGGAAAAAGAGGTTTTCGCCCGGATCAATGAAGTAGACCCCCCCCCCTCCTTCGACCGCAAGATGGAATACATTGACCGGATCGCTCTCGCGGATCTAACCCGATACTACTACCGGGTCTCTGCCGTCGATGACAGTGAAACGGAAACGTTGCCTTCACCGGTGGTCTCTGCCGTGACCCGGGGTAAGCCGCCTATTCCGGAGGCGTTCAAGGCCGTGGCTGGTCTCGTGAAGAAAGTGGAGCTGAGTTGGAAAGCTTCCGTTACGGAAGATGTGGAAGGATACAGGCTCTACGGAGCCAAGGAAAAAGAGGGGGGTGAGTTGGTCCTCTTGAAGACGTTTTCAGGGAGACAGATAGACCACTATACCGACGACTCACGCGGATATAACAAACTGGAAGACGGCGCAACCTACCGCTACCGGCTTACGAGCTTCAACCGGGTCGATGTGGAAAGCGAGCCCGCCCCGGCTGTTACTGCCCGCACAAAACCGAGACCGGAGAGGGTCTCCGGGCTCCAGGGGGAAGGGGATAAGGCGAGAGCGGTTCCATTGCACTGGTCACCGAATCCGGAAAAGGACATTGCCCAATACCACCTCTTCCGGTCGTTGGAGAGCGGGGATTTTGATCGCATTACAAAGATTCGGGAAACCACCCACCTGGATCAGGAGTTGAAGGATAACACGCTATACCGTTACCGGATCCAAGCTGAGGATGCGGACGGTCTCATCGGCGATTTTTCAGAAATCATATCGGTTCGGACCAAGGCGAGACCGGCGATGCCGACAGGCGTAAGCGGAGTCGTCGCCGAGAAAAAGACGGTTCTGACCTGGAAGGAGTCGCCTGAACCGGATATCGCCCGCTATACGGTTTATGAAAAGAAATTCTTCGGGATGGATAAAATCACGACTGTCAGTGAGACCAGATTCAGCGAGGCCGCGCCACCGAAGGGAAAGGTCAAGGTCTACCTGATCACGGTAACGGATCGCGACGGTCTGGAAAGCGATCCCTGTCCCGAGATTTCGATAACGGGTCCGTAATGAGGGAGGTTTTGTCTAAGAAGTCGCCATTGTTAATGCTGGGGTTTGTAAGGGGGAGGAAATCAATGATGAACAATGACAACCATAAATGCAGATTGTACGGGTCGATTGTCGGGATGATCCTGCTGGCTTTTCTACTGGGATCGGCGGCCATGGCCATGGCCGCCGAAGCGGGGAAAACCGTGGAGATGGGAAGATTTGAGGTGGTTTCCGGAAATGATGATATGGCCTATCTGGTCGACACGGTAACGGGCGCCGTCTGGGTGCTGACCTATAGGACGATGGCCACGGGCCGGGAACCGATTGCGATCCCTTACAAGTTCATCCTACGTACGCCGAAGGATCAGGGCGAGTTCCTGTCCGAGAGTCCGGGTACAAATATCTCTTTGCCGCCGAGCGGAGCGAGATAGCGTAACTCACGAATCCGCATTGGTTGGGAAGAGGTTGATTCAGGGTCCAACTTTTCGGGAGATTTGCCATGAAATCGTTCCGGGGAAAAGAGGCGGCGACGCTGCTCGCCCTGTTGCTTACGATTCTGATCGGCGGCTGCGTCATCGCCACGAAACAGACCATCATCGCACCCGAAATCATCTCCATGTTCGAGGGGGCCTATAAGGTCGATCCCTACATGGAGAAGAACAGGCCGCTGTCGGTGGCGGTCCTTCCTTTCTTTAATGTCTCCAAAAGCCAAAAGGGGTCCGACATTGTGCGCCGGGGTTTCTACAACCACTTCAGCTCTCTTCCCTTCAAGGACATGGAACTCACAAGGATCGATGACCTGCTGAGAAAGGCGGATCTGTCGGATCCCGAACAGATCAAGAATATCTCTCCCCAAAAACTGGGAAATATCCTCGGTGTGGATGCGGTTGTCTACGGGGAGATTTCCAATTTCGACAAACTCTTCGCGGTGATGTACTCCCAGATTTCTGTCGGGGCGGAGATCAAGATGTTCGACACCAAGACCGGAAATTTCCTCTGGAGTGGACAGCATATTGTCCGGATCCATGAGGGGGGCCTGTCCGTATCGCCGGTCGGCATCATAGCCACGGTCATCGCGACTGCCATGAATGTGCGGGATATCCAGCTTCTGCGTGCCTGCGACGATCTTTTCCGGGAGATGGTCAAGACGATACCGACCCCACCTCTGGCTGCCGCGCTCCGACCGCCGACGATTACCCTTCTCGTTCAGGATACGAAGAACCTCCCGAAAAAGGCGGGTGACGAAATCCATGTCGTCATCCAGGGTACACCGAAAATGAGGGCGGAGTTCTCGATTGGGGAATTCAAGAAACGACTATACATGCAGGAACAGGAAGGAGACCCGGGCTCCTACTTCGGCGTTTACCGGGTCGTCCCTGGGGACAATGTTGTTGGCGCCCTGATTACAGGCAGTCTGACGGATGACGCCGGAAACAGGGCGGAATGGGTCGATGCCCTTGGAACGGTTACCCTCGATACGACGCCACCGGAAAAGCCAAAGGGGCTTCGGACCGTCGGCCGGGACAAACTGGTTCTACTCACCTGGGATAAATCGGCAGCTGCGGACCTCGCGGGCTACCTGCTCTACCGAAGTCCGACGCCCCTCTCAGGATACCAGGAGATTGCGAAGACTGAATTCCTTGAATACAGGGATACGGTTCCTGACAACGGGAAAAGATTATATTACCAGGTTTCGGCCGTTGATCGGGCCGGGAATGAAAGCGAAAGATCTGAGACCGTC
>JAHFBU010000115.1 GCA_023249795.1 Syntrophaceae bacterium | reverse complement strand
GGCGAGGCTGCCTTCACGGAGGAGAAACCAGTGGACCGGGCGCTGATCCGGGAGAGGATCACCGAAGCGGGGTTCGACGTTGCCGACTGACCGGACCCTCAAGACGACCGTCTCCGTCGGTGGCATGAGCTGCGCCGCCTGCGTCCGCCGTGTGGAAAACGCCCTCAGGGAGATTCCGGGGGTCACGGACGTCGCGGTGAACCTCGCGACCGCGCGGGCCACTGTCTCCCACACCTCGGACTGGTCCGGCGTCGAGATGCTCCGGCAGGTGATCACCGATCAGGGATACGACTTCCTGGGGGTTCCCGACGACACAAAGGAGGACCCGATCGGCGCGGCGCGGGAGCGTGAGATTCGCGACCTTCAGATGCGCTTCACCGTCGGGATCATCCTCAGCGGCATCATCTTTGTCGGCTCCATGCAGCACTGGTTCCCGTTTCTGATGGGGATACCCCGACAACCGCTCCTCATCGTCCTTTTCTTCCTGACGACGCCGGTCGTCTTCTGGGTGGGAAGCCGGTTCTTCATCGGCGCCCTCAAGGCGGCCCGCCAGAAGACCACCGACATGAACACGCTGGTTGCCGTCGGGGCGCTTGCGGCCTGGCTCTACTCGTCACTCGCGACCTTCTTCCCGCGGTTCTTCGCCGGGGCGGAGATCATGCCCCACGTCTATTACGACGGCGCGGCCTTTATTGTAACCCTGATCATCCTCGGCCGGCTTCTGGAAGCAAGAGCGAAGGGAAAGACCTCCCAGGCGATTCAGCGCCTGATGGGGTTGAAGCCGAAAACGGCCCGCGTTGTGCGGGAGGGGATCGAGAGCGATATCCCCATTGAAGGGGTCGTCAAAGGCGATCTCGTCATCGTTCGACCCGGAGAGAAGATCCCGACGGACGGCGTGGTCGTCTCCGGAAATTCCAGCGTGGACGAGTCGATGCTGACCGGGGAGAGCATGCCGGTCGCCAAGGAGGCGGGAACGGAGGTCTTCGCCGCAACGCTCAACCGGACCGGAAGCTTCACGTTCCGGGCGACTCGGATCGGCGCCGAGACGGCGCTGGCACAGATCATCCGCCTCGTCGAGCAGGCTCAGGAATCCAAGGCCCCGATCCAGCGGCTGGCAGACAAGGTCGCCTCGATCTTCGTCCCCGTCGTTTTTGGAATAGCTCTGGCAACCTTCGCGGTCTGGTATTTTCTCGTTCCCGATCCCGTCTTCAGCCGCGCCCTGCTCAACTTCATCTCCGTCCTCGTCATTGCCTGTCCGTGCGCCCTGGGGCTCGCAACCCCCACGGCGGTCATGGTCGGAACGGGGATCGGCGCGGAAAACGGCATCCTGATCAAGGGGGGCGAGAGTCTGGAAAACGCCTACCGCCTGCGAACCGTCGTCTTCGACAAGACCGGCACGCTGACCCGCGGCGAACCAGAGGTGACGGACATCATTCCTGTCGCCGGGATCGCGCCGACCGAGGTTCTGCAGGCCGCGCTCGACATCGAGGCCGTCTCCGAACACCCCCTGGCCCGTGCGGTTCTGGAGCGGGGAAAGCGGGAAGGTCTGCATGCGGCAGCAGTCACCGGGTTTGAGGCCGTCTCCGGCCTCGGGGCCATGGCCCTCCGGAATGAAAAGATGCTGCTGCTGGGCAACCGCCGTTTTCTGGAAGGGGAGGCGATTTCGATCCGGGGTGCGGAAGCAGAGATCGCAAGACTTGCCGCCGAAGGAAAGACCTCCGTCTTCGTGGCGGAGGGCGGGCGCGTCCTCGGCCTGCTGGCATTCGCCGATCAACCCAAGCCATCCGCGGCGGCGGCCGTTGCCGCACTGAAGGCAATGGGGCTCAAGGTTGCCATGATCACGGGAGACAACGCCGCAACGGCCAAGGCGATGGGCCGGATGCTTGGCATCGACCGGATCCTCGCGGAGGTGCTGCCCGGCGACAAGGCCGCGGAGATAAAGCGCCTGCACGAGGAAGGCGCGGTCGTCGCGATGGTCGGGGACGGAATCAACGACGCGCCGGCGCTTGCGGCCGCCGACATCGGGATTGCGCTCGGCGCGGGAACGGACGCGGCCATCGAGGCCTCCGACATCACGCTCATGCGTGACGACCTGCTCGCCGTGCCGCGGGCGATTCGCCTCTCATTCGAGACGATGCGGACGATCCGCCAGAATCTCTTCTGGGCGTTCATCTACAACATCATCGGGATTCCGATTGCCGCCGGCGTCCTCTACCCGCTCTGGGGAATCCTCCTCAATCCCGAATTCGCCGCGGCCGCGATGGCGATGAGTTCCGTCTCGGTCGTAAGCAATTCCCTCCGCCTCCGCCGCCGCTGGCGCAGAATCCTGGCGCGGTCGTGACACTACTGTTCGGTCCTCGCCTACCGTCATTCTCGCGAAGGCGGGAATCCATGTTTTTGTGAACGGTACCGGATCAAGTCCTGTATTCGGAGGATCGATAAATTTTCATGTTATGTTGGATTCCAAACGGAAATCATGATAGTAAACGCACCACATGAAATGCCGTTAGATAAGTTCCATTCCGCATAATCGTGCTGGAGGGAAATTTGGTTGGCTGACATAACCCCGTTTCTTCTTGAAGAGGACGGGTTTTTTTATTCAAGGGGAAAGTCGCGGTGGATTTTATACCGATCTGCATAAGCATTGTTGGGAGTGTACTTAAATGTTTCTCTATATGAACACAAAGGTAAGGGTAAATGTATGATACCAAAGCGTGCCATTCAAGTTGTATTACTTTTGTTTGCAATACTCGGTGTATCAGGTTGTGCAACTAACATTACTTATGCAATTCGAGATAGAGAAGGGTCGCCATGGCTTGAGGTGCAAAATCCCATTGGTTTGCTTTTTGGTAACTATATAGGCGATATCGAGAAAAATGGAATAATTTTTTCACGAATAGTCATCAATAAGCCACGCGCTGCTTGTAACGATCAGTCGCAAATAGAAATGCAACTACCCAATACATTTGACCTATCGTCACATGCCCTCCTAAAAGAAGTAAAAGAGAGCATCCAAACGGAAGGAAACTCAGTCCAAATCTTGCTGGTTGATAATCTCGATGTCGTAAAAAGTGAGGCATGGTCTGGTTATCCACGGACAGTAATTTTCAGCCGCCTTGCTATGCAGAATACCACGCCCAGAGTCTTTTATCGCTATGGTCCAGAGCCATTAGATTTTCGATATGCTTCAATTGAAGAAGATCTAAAATGGATATGCCGAAGCCGAACACTCTATATTGCTAGAACAATTTTACTGCCTTTTGCGGCAGTATTTGATTTTTTAACATTCCCTATTCAGCTAATCTCCTTACGTTTGACTAATAGGTGAAGTCGGTGATTCCGCTGTTACGCTCTTTCAGTTGGAAAACTTTAATTTCCCCCGTCTCGTGAATCTATTGAATTGCAGGTGCACACAGCAACGTGACAGAAGGAGCGATACCATGAAGAAGATATTGATGTCGGCGGTGATCATGCTTGTCGCGGCGTATGGTCCGGCCTTCGCGGATAACATCACCGTGAACGGGGATATGGGTTCCAAGATCCACTTCGAGATCGACAAAAGAGTGACGACCGTCCCCGGGCTCCAGAACCTCACGCTGAGCTTTGTTGCGCCGGAGACGTTCACGTCCCCTACCTACAGGCAAGACGTCCGCGGATTCAACCTGAAGTTCACGCCGCCGCCCCAGGACCAAAAATCCCGGACCGACGGCCGGGGGAACCGGGTCATTGCGGCAAGCTGGAAGACGCCGCCCAAGGCCATCGATGTCCACCTCTCCTTCGACGCCGTCAACTCAACCAAGCTCGAAACCGTCGATACAGCCGCCCCGTTTCCCCTGACAAAGGTTCCGGGAGATGTCGCATACTACCTCAAGGCCACCGCCCAGGTGCAGGCCAATGACGCCCGCGTCAAGGCTCTGGCCGTCGAACTCGTAACCGATGTGAACACGGAGTTTGCCGCGGTGCAGCGGATCATCACCTTTGTGGTCGATTACATCCACTATGTGAGCCCTCCGGAGCGGTACGACGCCCTCTATTCCCTGGCCTCGGGCAAGGGGAACTGCCAGAATTTCTCCCACCTGAGCGCCGCCCTGATGAGGGCCTCCGGCATTCCTGTGCGCATCGTCAACGGGGTCACCCTGAACAAGCCTCTGAACATCACCCCGGGGGCGGGAGGAACGCTCACCTTCAAGATGGGACAGGGCCACCACTCCTGGATCGAAGTCTGGTTTCCCGATCTGGGCTGGGTCCCCTTCGACCCTCAACAAACGGCATTGTTCGTCTTGAACCGTTTCATCCGCATCGAGGTGGGCATCGACAACAGCGAAACCGTCAACGACGGCATGGTGCACTGGTCCATGACGGATAGAAAACAGGGAGAGCCTACAATCCGGGAGGTGATCAATGCGGACTTCGTCGATGACAAGGTGGCGTTGAACGGCCGGCGGGAAGCGACAGGGCCGAAGAACTACCTCCTCTTTCCCCTGGTGAATGCCGAAGCGAAGCATATCGATGTTGCCGCGCCGTCGCCGTCACCGGACACGGGAAAAGGAGGAATGTTCGGCGAGATCGGGCACGCCATAAAGAACGCCTTTGGAAAAGCCGTGGCGGCGACGTCCGCCATGCCTTCGTTCTTTTCCCGCATCAGGGAAAAGACGCGGACCGCCTTCAAGGCGGAACAGGGGGCCGTGGAAGAAGTCCCGCTGCCCGATGAAGGACCCGTCACCCTGGGCAACCTCGAATTTCCCGCGGACATCGACTTTGTCTTTCCACCGGCTCCTGCTGTAGCGGCAGGCGATGGCAGCTTCGAGAAGACCCGGAGCTTTTTCGTGGAAACAGCGGAATATGTGACCACCAAGCGCACCCAATATGCTCAGGTATTTGTTCTCGCAAAGCCCCTCAAACTCGAGAAGGTGGGCGTTGCCCTGCACAAATTCGGGGGAGAGGGCCAGCTCTGGATCGACGTCTGCCGGGACGACAACGGCAAGCCGGGCGAGATCATCGCGACCAGCAATCTGGTCGATCTCGACAGCCTTTCCGATAAACCGGGCTACCGGTGGACCGATTTTTCCTTCAGCGGAAACAAGCCTCTCATAGCTCCGGGAAGCTACTGGATCGCCCTGGGATTCACGGGCAGCCCCATCGTCAACTGGTTCTATACCTACGGGAAACCCGTGGGCCCGGCGGACGGCACCCGTTACAAGGACATCTTCGACAAGGAGTGGAGCGGCGCCCTGAACTATGAATTCAACTATCGGGTGGCGGGGGTTGTCGTGAAGTAGGCGTATTGAGAATTGGGGAATGCAAGAGGGTGCCACGCATGCTCAGCCCGCCAAAATATCTCTTCATCCACGTAAACAAGCGATGTAATCTGCGTTGCGGGCACTGCCATTACTGGAAGATGGACGACATCGATAGGTCCGATTATCTTTCATGGGAGCGCAAGCGCGAGATTCTAAGAGAGTTCAGCGAGCTCAGCCCCGGCGGAGGGGTGGTTATCTGCGGCGGGGAGGTGATGCTCGACCTGGATGAGTTCTTTGCCATTGCCCGGGAGTGCCGGCGCCTGGGGCTGCGGACCTTCTCGGTCATCAACGGAACCGGTGTAAAAGATGCCGCCATGGCTGGGCGGATGGTGCAGGAAGGGCCCGACGAGGTCTCCGTTTCACTCGACAGTCACCTGGAGGCGTTGCATGACAGGATGAGGGGCGTGAAGGGCTCGTTCCTCATGGCCGTCAAGACGTTGCGCTTGCTGCTCGATGCCAGGCGCAGCCATCCCGGGATGGAGATGCGGGTCAACGTCATGGGACTGATCTTCGATGAAAACTACCGGGACCTGGATGCGTTCCACGATTTCGTCCTGAACGATATCAGGGCCGACAAGCTGAAGCTCAACTTCCTCCA
>JAHFBU010000114.1 GCA_023249795.1 Syntrophaceae bacterium | reverse complement strand
ACTTCGACCCGCCACTGACGGCCATGACGTCCGCCGACCCGACGTGGCGGGTTCAGAGAGCCGGGGTCCGCTGCATCATCGCATCGGGAGATCAGCTCTCGGGAAGGGGGATCGGCATCCCTCATTTTTCGTAAGTAATCCTGTAGATCACGCCCTGCTTATCGTCCGAAACCAAAAGAGCCCCATCCGGCATGACTTCGATATCCACCGGTCGGCCGAAGACCAACCCATCTCTCAACCAACCCTCGGCAAAGATCTCGTATCGGGCGGCGCGGCCGCCTTCCAGCCTGACCATCGAAATCCGGTAGCCCAAAGGCGTCGTACGATTCCAGGAACCATGTTCGGCAATGAAAATGGCGCCCCTGTAGATGGCCGGAAACATTCGCCCCGTGTAAAAACGCATCCCGAGCGCGGCGACATGGGGTCCCAGATCGAGGGCAGCCGGCGTGAAGCCTTGACAAACCCGGCCTTTTCCATACTCAGGATCGGGGATGCCGCTCCCGTGACAATAGGGATAACCAAAATGCATGCCCGCGGCAAAAGCGCGATTGAGCTCGTCCGGCGGCAGGTCATTGCCCATCCAGTCCCGCCCGTTGTCCGTAAACCAGAGCTCCTTCGTTTCAGGGCGCCAGTCAAAGCCCACTGTATTTCGCACGCCGCGTGCAAATATCTCCAGCCCTGTGCCATCCGGATTCATCCTCATGATGGATGCATGGCGGGGATCTGCGCTCTCGCAAATGTTGCAGGGCGCGCCGACGGGAACATAGAGACGGCCGTCGGGACCGAACCGGATGAATTTCCAGCCGTGCTGGCGCACACGGGGGAAGGAATCCGTGACAACGACCGGCGCAGGCGGGTTCGAAAGCCGGTTCTCCAGATCATCGAAGCGCAGGATCCGATGGATCTCCGCCACATAAAGAGCCCCTTCCCGAAAGGCGACCCCGTTGGGCATGTCGAGCCCTTTGGCCACGGTCACCACCTCATCGGCCTTGTGATCCCCGTTCCGGTCGATAACGGCATAAACCTTGCCTTCATGGCGGGTGCCCACGAAAAGGGTCCCCCTGGCGCCAAGGGCCATCGAACGCGCCCCCGGAACGCGATCGGTATAAACGGCGATACGAAATCCGGGCGGGAGGCTGATCCCGGTCTCCTGCGGTCTTCCCCCCGCGGAAAGTCCGTCGCCAAGGCAAATGCCGAAAAATAAGAAGCCGACAACCATTGCGATGATAAATCGCTTTGCTTCCAAGGCGATTCCGTTCCGTTTCGTCCATAACGCATCGAAAGACATTGCTCATCCCTCTCTGTTCAGGGAACGGGATATCCGGAGGCAACTGTTTTGCCCATGCCACGTGAAATCCCAGGAGTGCATGGATCGGCCTCTCGTTGAGAGCTGCAATGGAAGCATATGAAGAGCGGCCGAATCTGTCAAGGAGGACAATCGAAATCATGCAATTCCCCGAGGCTCGGTCGCATCCGGAATGGCTGGTTCTTCCTACCACTATTCTTCCAATGGATTCATATTCATATTTCACGGCAATTGAATTAGCTATTATGCACAAAAATAGAAAGGGGGAGAGATGATGTTGACGGGAAAGATAAAATGGTTCAACCCTAATATCGGCGCAGGCTTCATCCGCGGCGACGACGGCGAAAATGTCTTCTTCCGATTCAACGCCTTTCACGGCGCCGACCCGGTAGCGCTTCGGAATGGTCAGCACGTACGCTTCGACATCGCACGGAATATGCGAGGCCTTTCGCTGACGGCCGCCACTGTGACTGCCGACGCCGGGCCATTCTGAGAGGATTTCCGGCGGATGCCGGAATATCGGTTGCTGACCGACGATGATCTTTGAATTTGGCACATTGAGCCAAGGACCCAAGCCGGCGGTTGTTCAACAATCCTCATGACACGTCAAAATAGCTAAAGGAGTTGTTGATTACGTAAAAGAATTCGCCTATATATTATACGGGTTCGCAACGGGTCGTACATTAAAGGTATCAATATGCCGCTCGCCACGTTCTACTTCCAGCTTCACCAGCCGTTTCGGCTCCATCCGGACCGGGACAAATTTCTCTGGGATGAGAAGAACCGGGCCATCTTCCAGAAGGTTTCCGACAAATGCTATCTCCCTGCGGCGAGGATGTTCACCGAACTGATCGCCGCCTATCCTTCATTCAAAATCACCTTGTCCATGTCCGGGACTTTTCTGGAGCAGGCCGAACTCTACCAGCCCGAGGTTATCCGGGCGCTTCAGGATCTGCTGGACGCCGGCGACAAGAACGACCAGGTCGAATATCTCGATGAGACCTATTACCACTCCCTGACGAGCCTCTTCGAGGATCCTCTCAAACTGGAATTCCGGGAGCAGGTTTCGCGCCATCAGGAGATCATGAAAAAGATCTTCGGAATCACCCCGACCTCCTTCCGGAATACCGAACTCATGTACAACAATCCGATCGCGGATGCGGTCGCCGACATGGGCTACCTGTCGATCCTCTGCGAAAAACGGGACGACATGTTCATCAGTGAAGATCAGGTTATCTCTCCCAATGCCGTTTTTCGGGCGAGGGATACGAAACTCATCGTCATCCCCCGCAACAGGGAGCTGAGCGACGATATCGCCTTCCGCTTTCCCCACGCCCCGCTTACGCCGGAGACCTATGCGCAGTACATCGCCCGGATTGACGGCGAAGCGGTCATGATGGGCTACGACTTCGAACACATCGGAGAGCATATCTGGAGCGACCGCGGAATCTTTGAATTCTGGCGCGGCCTGCCGGGGGCCCTGCAAAAACATGACAACATTGTGGCGGCGACGCCGACGGAGATCGCGCAAAAATTCAAGGATGCGCCGTGCCCGACCCTCAGCATTCACGGGCTGGCCACCTCCTCCTGGGCGGACGCCGGCAAGAACACCTTCGGCTGGCTGGGCAACCCCACACAGTACGAACTGTTCCGCGACATCGAGCGGATGGAAACGGCGGCCAGGCGCGCGGGAGGGGAATACCTGACCCAGTGGCGCCATTTGACGACCTCCGATCATGTCTATTTCCTCCATGAGCGCCTCGGAGAAGACCATGCCGTTCATTCCTATTTTAATCCCTACGATAATTCCATCGCCCGACCGACCCACGTTCTTACGCGCAAGATCGACGACCTGGATAATGTGATCCGGCGCTTTGAAGTCCTGAAGAAAAAAGAGACGACGGCCATCCTGATCATCTCCCCCGAGACGGGACGGCTGCCCGAAGATATGGGAGGGCTCGCCCGTTTTATCTCCGGCAAGAGCGGCGGGCAGGGGGAGGTCGTCTCGGCGCTCTGCGAGGGGCTCACCGAACGCGGACTGGATGTCCATCTGGCGACCCTCAATCTCAAAAGGCGGTTCCAGCGCGAGGCGCAGATGAGCGAACTCCAGTGGCGTGACGTCCGCTATAAGATCGACTCCGAAAAGATCCATCTGGTCAGTTCCGCAATCTTCGCGGACAATCTGAGCGCATATTCCGGCGATCCGATCCTGACGGCCGTGGAATTCCAACGGGAGATCGTCAACAATGTCATCAAGACGGTCAGGGCGCGCAGCCATGGAAAACTGATCATCCACAGCCATGACTGGATGGCCGGGGGGATCATCACCGCCTATGCCGGCGCGACCGGCCTGCCCGTTCTCCATACCGTACACAATGTCTTTACGGCCTGCCTTCCACTGGATCTTTTCGGCGGAATCAATCTCGGCAGCATATCCGATCGCCTCTACTTCCAGGAGATGAACGGCCATCCGTGCATCGACGCCCAGGCCTCCGCCATCAAGAACGCCTCGATCATCAATTTTGTCGGCAAGAGATTCCTTCAGGAGGTTGTGGAGGATTACTATCTGGATCGGGACCTGGTGCCGCCCAGCGTCCGCCATGAAGTCAAGGAAAAGTACTACAATGACGCCGCACGGGCGATCATCAATGCGCCTTCATCACAGATGTATCCGGAACGGTGCGATGCGCTGGCGCGAAAGTACGGACCGGATGATGATGTCCTGGAGGCGAAGCGCGAAAATCTGGTCGCATTCCAGCAGAAAACGGGACTCAACGTCAATCCCCGCGCCCTGCTCTATTTCTGGCCGTCGCGCCTCGACCCTGTTCAGAAAGGGGTTGAACTCCTCGAACAGATCTGCGGTACATTCACACGGCAAAATCCGGATGCGCAGATTGCCATCGTCGCCGACGGGATCGGCAACGACCGGACCCATGTGGACATTCTGGGCGGAATCGCCTGTGCTTCCGGCGGCCGGATCACCTACCAGCCTTTCAACGAAGCGCTGTCTCTCCTTGGATATGCTGCCGCCTGCGATGTATTCGGGGCATCTCTTTACGAGCCCTGCGGTCAAATCGACCAGGTGGGGAATCTCTTCGGCGCAACGGCCACCAACCGTGATACGGGCGGCTACCACGACAAGATTCGCAAACTCCGGCTCAAGGCGCTCGGGGCGCCCAAGGACATGGGCAATGGTTTCCTCTTCCGCGATTATGACGCAGGCGGGCTCTGGTACGCCCTGGAAGAGAGCCTGGCCTTTCACCGCATGCCGGATGATAGGCGGGAGGAACAGCTCCGAAGGATCATGCGTGAGGCGCGTGAACAGTACAGCCTCGGCCATATGGTCGCCGAATACATCCGGATATACGAGAAACTCAACGGCGGCCGCCCGCTTTTATAACAGGCTTGAATGATGTCCATCATCGAAACAATGCGATTGCGGGTTTCCTGTCGAACATTCGGCGATATCGCCATTGAACCGGACAAAATGGAAAGACTCGCTGAATCTCTGGCATCCAACGCGAAAGCTCCCTTCGGCAATAAAGTCAGATTTGAGCTCATCAACTTTGACCATCTGGAGATGCGTGAACTCAAAACCCTTGGAACCTACGGGGTCATCAAAGGGGCCAGACAATTCATCGCGGGTGCGCTCGTGGATCAGCCCAGGGCCATGGAAGACTTTGGGTACTGCATGGAAAAGAACATCCTTACGGCAACGGCGATGGGGCTTGGTACGTGCTGGCTGGTGGGAACATTCAAAAGGTCCGGATTTGCCGAAAGAATGAATCTTGCGAAAGGTGAACTCTTACCGGCTGTCACCCCTATCGGTTACCCGGGCGACAGCAGATCCCTCATAGACAGATTCTTCAGGATCAGCGCGGGGTCGGATAAAAGAAAACCGTGGGAGGAACTGTTTTATGACGGGGGGATGGAAACCCCGCTCGATGGAAAATCGGCGGGCGGCTATGCGACACCGCTGGCGTGCGTCAGAATAGGGCCGTCCGCCTCGAATAAGCAGCCCTGGAGAATTATCAGGGATAATGACAGCTATCACTTTTATCTCAAGAAGACGCCCGGATATGGCAGAATCGTCGAACCCGTTAAGCTTCAGAACATCGATATGGGCATCGCCATGTGCCATTTTGAATTGGCTTCAAGAGAAGCGGGGTTGAATGGCCTTTGGAAGATCGAGGATCCGCTGATTCAAAGTGGAGACCTGGAATATATTGTGAGCTGGATGGGGTGAGTTTCCGGGGACACATACCGATCCGCTACGCGGCTTCCGGTACATCTCCCCGATGCCTCACGGATTCACGGCGATCCGTTCGCCAGGCTTTTCGAGATGCGGACGGCAATTTCACGGACGCGCCGCATCGCCTCCTGTTCATCGATCGTAACCAGCCTCCGGTCCCGCATGACGACCTTCCCGTTGATGAGAACCGTATCCACGTCCGCGCCGCCCACCGCATAGACCAGGTGGGAATATTCGTTGTAGAGAGGCGTCAGGTGGGGCTTATTGAGGCCTATGATGGCGATGTCCGCCTTCTTGCCCGGCAACAGTGAACCGGTCTCCCATCCCAGGCCGAGGACTCT
>JAHFBU010000113.1 GCA_023249795.1 Syntrophaceae bacterium | reverse complement strand
TCACCCGATAACGGTCATAGGCGTCGCAGCCATGATACACAGCGGCTTTGAAATCGAATTTGTCGTAGCCCGAATAGGGCTGATTCTTTCTCAGGTCCCAGTCAATCCCAGCGGCCCTTGCCATCGGACCGGAAACGCCCATGCCGATGCACTCCCCGGCCGAGAGATAACCGACACCCTGGGTGCGGCTCTTCCAGATCCTGTTTTCGGTCAAAAGCGTTTCGTATTCATCGACACGGGCATCGAAGGCCTTAACCAATTTCATGCACGCCTCCGCGAACCCCGGGGGAAGATCCATCGCCACGCCCCCGATCCGGAAAAACGACGGCGTGATACGGGACCCTGTAGCCATTTCCAGCAGGTAGAGGATCTGCTCCCGTTCCCGGACCATATAAAAGAAAGGGGTCATGGCGCCCAGGTCATGGGCGCCGGCGCCCGCCCAGAACAGATGGCTGGAGATCCGGCTGAGTTCGGTGAGAATCACCCGGATGTACTGCCCCCTCGGCGGCGTCTCTATCCCCAGAAGTTTTTCGACGGCCAGGCAGTAACCAAGGTTGTTCGATATCCCCGCCATGTAATCGAGGCGGTCGGTCAGGGGAATGATCTGGTGGTAGGTCCGGCTTTCGGCCATCTTCTCGATGCCGCGGTGCAGGTAGCCGAGATGGGGAACGACCTTGAGGACGGTTTCGCCGTCGAGCTCCACCACGATCCGCAAGACGCCGTGGGTGGAGGGATGCTGCGGCCCCAGATTGATCTCCATCGTCTCGGTCTCGCCGCGTTTCGGTCTATCCTGATAAATGATTTCCCGCTCCGTCATCATTTCCCTTTCCGGCATTCGGTCCTTAATTTATATCCGAGCCCTGTCGGCCAGATCCTCAAAACTCGCCCCTGCCCTCCAATGGGTAATCCTTCCGAAGGGGGGAACAATCCCAATGGTCGGGCAGAAGGATGCGCCGCAGGTCGGGGTGATGCAAAATTCCGATGCCGAACAGATCGTAAACCTCGCGCTCGTGCCAGTCGGCGGTCGGCCAGATGGCTGTCACCGACTCGATTTCAGGCGTATCTCCTGCGAGAGGAACCTTGATCCTCAGCCTCTGGTTGCGCTCATGGGAAAGCAGGTGATAGACCATGACGAAACGGGGCGTTTTATCGTTATAATCCACCGCCGTAACATCCACGAGAAACCGAAAGCAGTAGCCGGGATCGTCCCGAAGAAAAGCGCACACCGCAAGGAGCGCCTCCGGTTTCACCGTGACGGAAACATCCCCCCGGTATTCATCGACACTCGTTACCGCATCGGGGAAAGCGCTTCTGAGCTTGGTTGCATCTGTCATCCTTCATCGCTCCAATTTCTTCGAGTGCAGCGGTCTCTCCTGCATGATCTGGTCGTGCAGCTTGAGAATGCCTTCGATCAGCGCCTCCGGGCGCGGGGGGCAACCGGGAATATACATATCCACGGGGATGTATTGGTCGATCCCCTGAACCACGGCATAGGAACGAAAAATCCCGCCCGAACAGGCGCAGGCCCCCATGGCGATCACCCACTTGGGTTCCGCCATCTGTTCGTAAATCCGTATGACCGCAGGCAGCATTTTCTTGGTGACGGTTCCCGCCACGATCATCAGGTCCGCCTGGCGCGGCGAAGGGCGAAAGACCTCCATGCCGAAACGGGAGAGATCGTAAGGGGACAACACCGTGTCGATCATCTCCAGCGCGCAGCAGGCCAGCCCGAATGCGCAGGGCCAGAGGGAACTCTTCCGCGACCAGTTGACCGCCTTCTCCAGGCTCGTGATGATAAAACCGTCCCCGAAATTATCGCCGAGATAAGTCTCTAATCCCATTCCAGCGCTCCTTTGAGCCACACATACGCCAGGCCGACGAACAATATCAGAATGAAGATACCCATTTCAATGTACCCGAACAACCCCAGGTCCTTGAATGCCACCGCCCACGGGAAAAGAAACACGGTCTCAATGTCGAACACGATGAACAGAAGGGAGACGATGTAAAATTTGACGGCAAACCGTATGCGGTTGGGTCCGATGGGCTCAACCCCGCATTCATACGTTTCGAGTTTCACCTTGCCCGGGATCCGCGGCCCCAGAAAAGTTGACAGGAGGACGACAACGATACCAAAACCCAGAGCGAGAACGAGATAAATGGTGATCGGAAGATAATCAATCAACATTGTGGATCTCCCCTTCTTCCGGTATGTCACAGGACTCATGCTGACGGTCGTGGAGCGCAAGACAGCAATGCATCTGAGCGGCTGTTCCTTCACCGGGATTATTTTTCGCATCCCCGCAATGAGTGGTCACCCCGGCGTAAGCCGGGGTCCATGACTTTGAGACCGCCGGAGATATCCTGGTGCCGCCCCGGTTTCCACCGGGGTGACGCGCGGAAATGATGTCAGTGGTGGATGTTGGCCTTTTGAGGTCGTCATTATGGACCGAAAGTTTTTCAATAGACCCCGCTTTCACCTGCTCCAGGAGGTGCGCAACCGACACCTCCATCTTGTCCAGCAATGGCCTGGGATAGACCCCTATCCAGACAATGCAGACAAGGATGGGAATGATACAGGCGTATTCCCTGAAATTCAGATCGGGAAGCCGTCTGTTCTTTTCATTGGTGACGGCGCCGAGAATGACACGCCGGTACATATACATCAGATAGATGGCGCCGAGGATGAGCCCGATCGTCGATATCGCGCCGTAAAAGACATTCGCCTTGAAGGCCCCGATCATGATGAGCAACTCGCCGACGAATCCATTCGTGCCGGGAACGCCCATCGACGAGAAGCAAACCAGAAGGAAGAGCAGCGAAAAAATAGGCATCACTTTCCAGATGCCTCCGTATTCGGCGATCAGCCGCGTATGCCGCCGCTCATACAACATCCCGACGATCAAAAACAGGGCCCCGGTCGACAATCCGTGGTTGATCATCTGGAGAATGCCGCCCTGCAAGCCGATGGCGTTCATGGCGAAGATCCCCAACATGCAAAAGCCCATATGGCTGACGCTCGAATAGGCAACCAGCTTCTTGATGTCGTCCTGCGCGAGGGAGAGCAGCGCGCCGTAGATGATGCCGATGATGGAGAGAATGATCATGAACGGCGTGAAATCCACCGAGGCCTGAGGGAACATGGGCAGACTGAACCTCAGGAAACCGTACGTTCCCATCTTCAGCAGCACGCCGGCGAGGATGACGCTTCCGGCGGTCGGCGCTTCGACATGCGCGTCCGGCAACCAGGTGTGAAACGGAAACATCGGAACCTTGATCGCGAACGCCAGAAAGAAGGCCCAGAACAACCAAAATTGCACTTCAGGGGCCAGCTTCAGCTGATGGTAATCGAGGATATTGAAAGAGTAGCTTCCCGTCATTTTATAGCGGATGTAATAGAGGGCCAGAATGGCGATCAGCATCAGACCGCTGCCGCTCATGGTGTATATGAAAAACTTGATCGCGGCATAGACGCGCCTCGGTCCGCCCCAGATCCCGATGATGAAGTACATCGGGATCAGCATGACCTCCCAGAAGACGAAGAAGAGGAAGAAATCCAGGGCGCAGAACACGCCGATCATCCCGGTTTCCAGAAGCAGGATGGTGATCATGTACTCTTTGACCTTCTCGGTCACGGCGGTCCAGGTCGAGAGGAGCGCGAGCGCCGACAGGAAGGTCGTCAGAAGCACCAGCGGCAGGCTGATCCCGTCGATGCCCATGTGATAGCTGATGCCGAACTCCCCTATCCAGGGGAACATCTCGACAAATTGCATCTCATGCGTCCCGGCGCTGAACGCAAAATAGAGCGGTATCGATATCATGAAATCCATCAGGGCAAAGGCAAACGCGACCTTCCGAATCAGCCCGTGATCCTCTTTCTTCAAAAAGAAAATGACGGCGATCCCGACCAGGGGAAGATAGGTTATGATGGAAAGTATCGGAATACCCAGATAGCCCATTCTATATACGCCTCAAAACAACAGATAATATGAAAGGATCGCAATCCCGCCAAACAGCATGTAAGAAGCGTAGTTTCTGACCAAGCCGGTTGAACGGAGCCTGATCGCGCCGCCCAAGTCCCTGCAAAATGCGGCAACGCCGTTCACGAATCCGTCAATGATCCGGACGTCGCAAACCTTCCATAAGAAATCGGAAAATTTCAGTGTAAAGTTGGTAACCCAGATTTTATAAATCTCTCCGAGATACCCCTCATAGGCGGCAATCGGCTTCTCGGCGATCCACATAAAGATCCTGGCCCCCCTGCGATAGAACCAGTCCGTATCCAAACTGACGGTGCGCTCCGGGTCGAGTTGTTTCAGGAGCATGAAGAAACCCAGGGCCGTGAACATGAGCATCCCGAGGGCGCTGGTGACGTGGTCGCCGGTGTATGGGTTGAAGTGTACCGGAAAAGGCAGCACATCATACAACGGTTTCGGAAAAACGCCGATCGCGATGCACATGAAAGCAGCCATCCCCATGGCAATCAACATGTTCCGGGGCGGCTCCTTGACCCGAATGCCCGAATCTTTACCGAAAAACATATAGTAGGGCAGTTTTAATCCGGTGTGCAAAAATGTGCCGGCCGAAGCCATGGTCAGCATCAGCGCGATGACTGCCCGGTGGTCATGGCCGGCTGCCGCAACCACCATGGATTTGGTTACAAAACCGCTGAACAACGGAAATGCCGAGATCGCAAAGCCGCCGATCATGTAGAGCGTCAGGGTGATCGGCATCGTCTTGTAGAGGCCGCCCATTTCGGTCAGTTTCCGTTTGCCTGTCATGTACAATACCGCGCCTGCGCCCATGAAGAGCAGGGATTTATAGAGAATGTGAGCAAAGGCGTGGGATACGGAACCATTCAACGCTATTTCCGTTCCCATCCCGACGCCGGCGATCATGTATCCGACCTGGCTCACGATGTGATAGGCCAAGAGCCGCCGCGCGTCGTTTTCAAGAACGGCATAAACGACACCGTACAACGCCATGATTGCGCCCAGCCACACCAGGATTTCCGTTCCCGCAAAGCTCCTCACCAGAACATAGACGGCGGTCTTGGTCGTAAAGGCCGACATGAAGACGGCGCCTGTCACGGTCGCCTCGGCATAGGCATCCGGCAGCCATGCATGCAGCGGCGGAACGGCCGCATTGAGCATGAATCCGATCAGGATCAGATAGAAGCCCACACTGCCGTCGTGCACGATCGGGCCGAACAACAGCGATCCGGTGTCCATGTAATGGAGGAGGATGCCGCCCAACAGACATACACCGCCGAATACATGCACGAGGATATAACGGAATCCTGCCTTGATGGCGCCTTCTTCCCGCGCCGCGAAAATCAGATAGACCGAGGCGAAGGCCATGATCTCCCAGAATATGAAGAGCGTGAAATAATCGCCGGCGAAGGTCACCCCCAGGGAACTGCCGACATACAGAAACCCGGCGATGTTCTGCCCCTTGTCATCGACATGCAGGGCATAGACCACGCCGATCAGCGACATGATCGTAAAGACATAGGAGAAGACCAGACTCAGCCTGTCCACCTTGCCGAAGATCAGTTGATTGCCGAGGAACTCGACAACCCCATAGGTCCCCGGCGACATCGTAAAGACGGTCGCCATGGCAAGGATCGGCAGGGCCACCAGATAGGCCTTGAGCGTCCTGCCCTTCAGGAAGGGGATCAGGCACGCGCCGAGGATATAAAAAATGGATGGATGAAACCAGTTCATATCATTCTCTATCTGTCGTAGTAATCTTCTTTTTTCATGAGGCCGCCCTGGTGCCCCAGAAACTTCGACACCTTGATGATCACAACGCAGGAGACGAATCCGTAGAGCGCGCCCCAGCCCGGCCACTCATCCCAGATGAAGTATGCGTGTCCGCGATGGACGAGGAAGTCCGAAGCGACGATGACGGCCAGGCTGATATAGAACATCTTCTTCAGGATCTTCACGTTTGCGGAGTTTCCGATGAAATCGACGACCCTC
>JAHFBU010000112.1:2146-5986 GCA_023249795.1 Syntrophaceae bacterium | reverse complement strand
GCATTCAGGACACATCCCGTGGCTGAATTCGGCGGCAGAGTGACTTTCTATGTATGATTCTATCTGGTTCCAGTAACCCGTGTCGTCTCGAACTTTTTTACAGGAAGCACATATGGGAATCATTCCGCTCAATGCCTTGACTTCCGAAAGCGCTTTTTGAAGTTCTGAAATCAGCCTCGCCCGTTCGTTCTCAACCTGTTGACGCTCTGTAATATCGTAGAAGAGGGACAAAACCACATCCCGGTCCCTATGTTTTATGGCTTCCGCTGACCAGAGGATCTCCCTGATCTCCCCTTGCTTCGTTCGGAGCTGAGTCAATTCATCGCGCAAATGACCCTGCCGCAGCATCTTCTCTTCAAGCCCCTTTTTGATTTCATGATCCGCAAATATGTACCATTGGACGGAAGGGTGACTCAATATCTCCTCCCGCGAATAGCCCAGCATGGTGAGCCCCCGTTCATTCACGTCAAGAAGACGCCCTTCATCGACCGAACTGATCATCAAGGGGGCCGGGCTGAGACGAAAAGCCGTTGAAAAGCTCTCCTCGCTTGCCCGCAACGAATCGAGCAGCCTGTTTCGCCTCAGCGTCAGATAGCTTATGACATAGGCCACAACCATGAACAGAACGGCTCTGAGAAGCGCCCCGAGCTTGAAAGTCTCCGCGGTTGCATGGTCACAGGCAATATGAACCAGACCCAATGAGGCAGCCAGGAATACCGCGTATCTCGGATACCAGACGCCCGTAAGTATGATGGGGATATAGAAGAGATGCGTGTAAACGATGTCCAGCCCATGGAAGACATTCACGATGACGGCCAACACCACACAGACCAAGATAGACAAAAGGAGAAAAAATGGCTTGTAATTCATAACGGTTCTCACTTATACAAATCGTGCGTTCGTCGTCCACGATTCGGCCGGGTGAAGACCCCCTGTTGTTTTCTTCATTAATACCATAACGATTGAGGAAACGACATCAATTATTCCCCGGAAAAAGGGAGAACGGGAATGAAGTATTATGGCTTCGTTGCGGCGCTTGCGGTAACCTTCTGCTTATCAGTTGGAAGCGGCGCCGCGTTTGCCGATAAGTTGGTATGGCAAACTTCAAAGGCGGAGGCTGTTTCAATGGCGCTGTCTCAGGGGCGACAAATACTGCTCCTGGCAGGAAGAGATACCTGCCCTTATTGTGTAATAATGAAAAATGAAGTCTGCGAATCCGTCTCCCCTCCGATCAAAGGCCTGATCGAACAGCATTATGTTCCGTGGTATTGTGATGTGAGAGTGAGTGATGAATACAAAACATATACGTCCGGATTGAACCCCGTTTATATACCCTTAGTCTGTGTGATTGATCCGAAAGACAGCAATAATTTCCTGGACCGGACTATCGGGCAACAAGACCTTCAGGTATTTTATTCGCGGCTGTATGCTGACAGAAATGTAAAAACGGATTTGGCCGATGCCATTCTATCGATGCGTATTTCTGTGGGGATCTCGTCAACGGACGCCGATATTTCCAATATTGACGATATTGACAATGACCGGAAAATCGGGATGGCCGAGGCCATTCACGCGCTTCAAAAAGCGGCGGGATTAAGATAGCCGGAATATCGTGGCTCAAAGGCAGTATCTCTAATAGCCCGGCTCCGCCGTGCGGTCGGCGGAATCATCGAGGAGCTGGACCGTCACCATCCCGCCCGCCGGAACCTTGGTTGCCTCTTCCGGCAGAATGATCAGACCGTTCGCCCGGACCATCGATTTCAGAATCCCCGATCCCTGATCGCCCGTCGTGACCACCGCGTAGCCCTCTTCCTCCCGGACGATCCTGGCCCGGATGAAGTGGCGTATTCCGGGCTTTTTGTCGATCTCCTCTCCGAGACGCGCCCGGACGGTCCGCCGGAAGAGATTCGTGTGCCCCATCATCTTGAGAATCGCAGGACGGATGAATTGTTGGAAGGAAACCATCGAGGAGACGGGGTTTCCCGGCAGGCCGACGATGGGGACCTCCCCCATGGCGCCGAAGGCAAGCGGCCGCCCCGGCTTCATGGCGACCCGCCAGAACTGCATGCGGTTTCCCTCCTCCCGCATGACCTCCTTGACGAGGTCGTAGTCCCCGACGGAGACCCCCCCGGACGAGACGATCAGATCGGCCCGCATGGCGGCTCTGAATTTCGCGAGGAGGTCTGCCCTCCGGTCCTTCGCGATTCCGATCTGAATCGGGACGGCGCCGCAGTCGAGAACAAGGGCGGCGAGCGAATAGCTGTTGCTGCTTACGATCTTCCAGGGAGACAGGGGCTCATCGATGTCCGTAAGCTCGTCCCCCGTCGCGACGATGGCGACAAGCGGCCTCTGATGAACGGAGATAAAAGAGCGCCCCAGGGCGGAGAGCATACCGATCTCGGCGGGCCGGATGACATCGCCCCGGCAGATCACCTTTTCTCCCGGCTGCACATCCTCGCCCGCACGGCGGATGTCCTGTCCGACCGCGGCCTCGACAAGAATCGCGACGCGGCTGGCTTCCTTCCGGCTCTCTTCCATCCGGACCACGGCGTCGGCGCCTTCCGGGACCGGCGCGCCGGTCATGATCCGCGCGGCCTGTCCCGGTCCGATCCGCTTCTCCGGGATGAAGCCGGCGGGGATCTCCTCGACGACCTCCAGAATCGCCGGGGTCTCCTCCGACGCGCCGCGGGTGTCCCCCGCGCGAAGGGCATATCCGTCCATCGCTGAGTTGTCCTTCGGCGGGATTGCCCTCCCGGCATGGACATCCTCACCGATTACCCGTCCCAGGGCGTCGAGGATATTCACCTTCTCCAACCCCAGAGGGGAAACCGCATCCAGTATATGTTTAAGGGCTTCTTCGACACGAATCATGGCGTTCACCTGCGTTTATGAACCTGGCCCGACGCTATCCGAAACACCTTTCCCTGTCAATAGTGAAGGCGCCGAATAGCGCTTGAATAAATGCACCCGATATTATAGTGACTACCGTTAAGCCCGCAGCCGATTCGGGCAATCCATCGGATATGCAGGGATTGAAGAACATGGAAGTCGCGACATTGCAGAGCGAAATCCGGACGCTCCTCCGGGAGAGGAACGCCATCCTGATCGCCCATTATTATGAACGGGAGGAGATCCAGGATATCGCCGACATCCTGGGCGATTCGCTCGCGCTGAGCATCGAGGCCGCCCGCACCGACGCCGAGGTGATCGTCTTTGCCGGCGTCCATTTCATGGCGGAAAGCGCCGCGATCGTATCGCCCGAAAAGACCGTCCTGCTGCCCCAGCTCGACGCCGGCTGTCCCCTGGCCGACATGATCACCCCGGAACAGCTCGCCCAGGCCAGACAGGAGCATCCGAACGCCGCCGTTGTCACCTACGTCAACTCATCCGCGGCGATCAAGGCCGGAAGCGACATCTGCTGCACCTCGGCCAACGCCGTCAAAGTGGTGAATTCCCTGACGGAGGCGCAGGAGGTCCTGATGATTCCGGACGGGAATCTGGCCCGGTACGCGGCAGGGTTCACCGGCAAGAAGATTATCCCCTGGAACGGCTACTGTCCCGTGCACCATTTCCTGACGGAGGAAGAGGTCCTGCGGACGAAGGCTCTTCACCCCGGCGCCCCTTTCGCCGCCCACCCGGAGTGCCGGACGGAGATCCTCGAGTTGGCGGATTTCGTGGGAAGCACGACGGGAATCATTCGCTTCGCGGCGACATCCCCCGCGCGGGAGATCATCATCGGGACAGAGGAGGGGGTGATCGTAAAGATGAGGAAGGAAGAGCCGGACAAGACCTTTATCCCCGCCTCCGGCAAGTTGATATGCCGCACGATGAAGCTGACCA
>JAHFBU010000112.1:0-2136 GCA_023249795.1 Syntrophaceae bacterium | reverse complement strand
CCGGCGAACCGGGCCCTCGACCGGATGCTTTCCCTCGGCTGATCCCACTTTAATTCAAGGCCTTTTGTGAGAAAGATTGTCGAAACCCGAAAAAATCCCGGCGATCCCGCCCTGCGGGAGCTGTTGGAGCGGTTGGAGCGCGGGGAGGAACGGATCGCCGTCGGCGGCCTGGAGGGGTCGGCCCGCGCCTTCCTCATGGCGCTCCTCTTCCGGCAACTGCGCCGTCCGCTCATCATAATCTCCCCGACGGAGAAGGAGGCCGAAAGCTGCGTCCGCGATCTCTCCCTCTTCCTCGGAGAGAATCAGCCATTTCTGATGCCCTCGTGGGATCTTCTGACGACGGACATGTTCGCTTTCCAGCGGGAGACGGAACTCGCCCGCCTGGAGGTTCTCCACCGCTTGGTCTACGGCGAACCCGCCGTCCTGGTGATTCCCGCCTGCGCCCTCATGCAGAAGGTGATCCCGAGGGAGGTCCTCGAGGACTACAGCGAGTGGATCTCCATAGGAGACACAAGGGAGCGGGACGAACTGGTCCGGAAGCTGACCGAAGGCGGCTACGGCCGCGTCACGCTTGTGGAGGGCAAGGGGGAGTTCAGCGTCCGGGGAAACATGATCGATCTCTACCCCCCGTCCGCCCCGCACCCGTTTCGCCTGGAGTTCTTCGGCGACGAACTGGAATCGATCCGCGTCTTCGACGAGGCCACCCAGCGCTCGATTCAGGAGGTCGCGGAATTCATGCTCTTTCCCGCCCGGGAGGCGATCCTCACGCCCGCGAGGCGCGAGAGGGCCGTTCGGAACATCCGCCGCCGGTCCAATGAGCTTGAACTTCCCCGCGCCGTGAAGGACAAGCTCGCCGAGATGATCGCGACCGGCCTCGGCTCCGCGGTGAACCCCCTGTACCATTCCCTCTTCTATGACGCCAGCGGGGAGGGTGATTCCGGGGATAGCGGCCTCGGCACGCTCTTCGACTACCTCCCGACAGCCGGTCTTCTCATCCTTGACGATCCGCTTGCGGTGGGACAGGCCGAAGAGAAGATCGAAAACGACCTCGACCGGCTCTTTCTCAAGGCCCGTGACCAGGAACGGTTCCATCTGGATAAAGAGGCGGATTACATGACCGCGACGGAGGTTTCGCGACGTCTGGAGGGGATGCGGCAGCTCCATCTTGAAGGTCTTGCCCTCGGGATTTGGGATGACTCTCATCCATCCATTCGTTTTCACCTTGAACGGGACACCGCCGTCGGCGGGACCGTCGGGATGGAAGCGGAGGAGGCCGGCATCCTCCGGCCGCTGGCAGAGAAGATCCGGGGCTGGCTCGGGGAGGGAAACCGGGTCGTCTTCATCTGCGGCGGACATGAGGACACGCAGCGGATGGGTAGTCTCCTCACCCGCTACGACCTCCCCATACGGAAAGAAACAGCCCCCTTCCTCGAAGGGATCGAAAAGAACGACGCGCCCGGTATCCTTTCCCTGCGGGAGGGGCGGATCGGCGGAGGGTTCCACCTCCCCGGCATGAACCTCGTTGTCCTCTCCGAGGAGGAGATCTTCGGGAAGAAGGTTCTCCGGCGGCGGGCCCGCCCGGTCCGGGAGGGGTATTTCCTCAAATCCTTCGGAGAACTGGCCGAGGGGAACTTCGTCGTTCACACCGAACAGGGCATCGGCCGCTACCGCGGCCTCCAGAAGCTGACCGCCGGCGGAATCGAGAACGATTTCCTTCTGATCGAATACCAGGATAGCGACCGGCTCTACCTCCCCGTGGACCGGATCGACCAGATCCAGCGGTATATTGGTCCGGATGGGTTTATCCCGAAGGTGGACAAACTGGGCGGCGTCTCCTGGGAGACGGTCAAGGATCGGGTCAAAAAGTCGGTCCGCCAGGTGGCCGAGGAGCTGGTCGCCATCTATGCCGCCCGCGAGGTGATGAACCGGGAGGCCTTCGCCGCCCCCGACCGGATCTACGACGAGTTCTGCTCCGCCTTCGAATTTGAGGAGACGCCGGACCAGGCGAAGGCGATTGAGGAGATCCATTTCGACATGGACGGCGGCAAGCCGATGGACCGCCTGATCTGCGGCGACGTCGGGTTCGGAAAGACCGAGGTGGCGATGCGGGCATCGCTCCGGGCCGCCCTCGACGGG
>JAHFBU010000111.1 GCA_023249795.1 Syntrophaceae bacterium | reverse complement strand
AAGCGCGGATAGCCCTCCGAAGCTTGCGCCGTAGCCAACACTGGTCGGCACGGCAATTACCGGGCAGGAGACCATCCCACCGACGACGCTGGGAAGCGCCCCCTCCATCCCGGCGACGACGATCAACACATTCGCCTGCATGATTCTCTCCCGTTGGTCGAGCAGCCGGTGCAGGCCGGCAACCCCGACGTCGTAGGAGCGCTCAACCCGGCTCCCCATTGCCTCCGCCGTAACAGCGGCCTCTTCCGCCACCGGAATATCCGCGGTCCCCGCGCAGAGCACCATGACATATTTCGCCTCATCAGGGGCTTGGTCAACCGTTTCAGCGGCGCGGTCAACAACGAGGAGTCTGGCGATCTCGTGGTAGGCGCAACCTTCGACCGCCGTCGCGATCTGTGCGGCGACATCGGGGGCCACGCGGGTAGCCAGAATCTTGGCGTGGTGCTGCGCAAGCCGCTTCACAATCTCAACGGCCTGACCGGCCGTTTTGCCCTGGCAGAAGACAACCTCCGGGAAGCCGGTACGGATGCATCGGTGCAGATCCAGTTTGGCGCATCCGATATCGTCGTAGGGCAGTGTGCGCAGGCTGTCGAGCGCCCTCTCGACCGGCGTTTCGCCGGACTTTACCGCATCGAGGATTTTTCTGATCCGATCAGCATCCATTCTTTCAATCCTGTTTCTGCACGTTCAAAACGGCGTTCATGCTTCCCATCCGGTAGCCACTCAAGTCCAGTGCCACATACAGGTATTGCAGTTCATTGAACTTGTCCGAAACCCGTTGCCGGATTTCGGGTTCGGCCAGGCGCGATATCTCTTCCGGCTCGACCTCGATCCGCGCGACATTCCCGTGATGGCGGACCCTCACCTGGCGAAAACCCAGCTCTTTCAGGAACTGCTCCGCCTCTTCGAGACGCCTGAGAATGGCGGGCTCAATCCGGGTGCCGTAGGGGATGCGGGACGCGAGGCAGGCCAGCGACGGTTTGTCCCAGGTCGGAAGACTCATATTCTTTGCCGCCTCCCTGACGTCGGTCTTTGTAAACCCGGCCTCGCAGAGCGGACTTCGGACGCCCAGCTCCGCGGCAGCGAGGCTGCCCGGCCTGAAGTCGTCCAGGTCGTCCACGTTGGCGCCGTCGGCCACCCACCGGATGCCGCGTTCCGCTGCGATCGCGATGAGCCTGCCGAACAGTTCCTTCTTGCAGACAAAGCAGCGTTCGGGGGTATTGGCCGTGAAGGCATCGTCTTCAAGCTCGCGGGTTGCCATCCCGACTACAGACAACCCCAGCTTGCGGGCTGTCTCCAGGGCTTCCGCTCTTTCCGACAAGGGATGGATCTCCGAGGAGGCCAGTACGCAGACCGCGCGATCCCCCAGGACCTCTTTGGCTACGGCCGCCAGCAGTGTGCTGTCGCCGCCGCCGGAGTAGCCGATCACCACGCCGCCCATCTCGCCCAGCAGCGAGCGGAGCCGTTCCATTCTGGAATCGATCGTTTCCATGACATCTCTCTTATGACGGATCGTGATATTTTCGCGGATTATGGGATGAATGGTCGTCGGTGTCAAAGAGTATTTGCAGCGCTGCTCATATCCTTATTGATATAATGGCAACAAAAATGATCCTTCCAAAATGCGCTTCCGTCGGTTAATCTGTGTTGAACGATGCAAGGAGGGATCGGCATGAAAATCAAATACAAGATCTGGATTGAAAAGGATGGCAAGGTCCTTTTCGGCAGGGGCCGTGACGATATCCTGAAGGCCGTCGAGAAGGGGCAAAGCCTCAACACCGCCGCAAAACAGCTTGAAATGTCCTATCGGGCGGCTTGGGGCCGGTTGAAGGCCTCGGAGGAGCGCATGGGCGTGAAGCTGGTCGAGGTCGGCGCCGGGAGCAGATCGATCCAACTGACTGCGCAGGCCAGGGCCATCATTGCCAGGTTCGAGCAGCTCGAAAGGGATGTTCAAAAACTTTTGGCGACAGCGGAGAAGGACTTCCGGCAATTGACTCGGAAGGAGGGCCGTTCATAGAATTGGGAAGCCGCCTTTATAAAAAACCTCCCTCCCGCGAATAGGTCGGGAAGGAGGTTCCTGTCAGATGATCAACGTCATAAACCATTTCCTGTTTATGCGCCCGGGAACCAAGTATAGCTGATCCAGATCATCACACCCAGTAGAACGAGACCCAGGATCAGGCTCCATGCGATCAGCTTCTCCTCCACAGGCATCAGCGGCACATGTTCCATCTTCTGCAGCTCTGTAGCAAGTTTTTGTTCCTCTGCCATATTCAAATCCTCCTTTGGCAATCGGTTAACCGGCAAGGGGCGGCTTCACGCCGTGGAAAAAGATCCAGGAGATGGCCAATCCAAACCAGATGATGAATCCAAAGAGTGAAACCACATAGACCACGGCCAGACGGCCTATCCCCTCCTCCCATAATTTTCTGAAGTTGGATATCAGTCCGATGGAGAAGAAGGTCAGGGCGAAGAACAGGGTGCGGAAGGCATCCGCCTCTCCACTGCCTGCCTTTGCCGTCCCCATGATACTTGGATTAGCCGCGCAGATCCACATCATGATCAGGAAGGTCAGGGCGTAGCCAATGATGAACTTGGGGAACCGTTCCCAGATCTCGATCGCTTTAACCTTTTGCCCGGGCTTACAATCGATGACGGTGCACCAGATGACCGCCAGAATAAAGGCCCAGATTCCGATGAAGATATCGATAAAGATTTTAACTGTTGTGGATGTGGCAAGGATCCATCCCGGCTGATAATTGATCCCCTGCACCGCAAGTGCCTTGGCATTGATCAGAGAGTCCACGATTTGCCCGCTGGCAACGGCAGCCCCATCCGTTTTTACGGCCAATCCCATCCACGCGCCGGCTACCAGAGGTTCCTGGTAAAGGAATGTCTGGGCGAGAAAGGGCAGGATCAGCAGTTCGACCACGGCAAAGATCACCACCAGGGAAGACACCATGATGGGAATTATGGGCCTGGCTCGAATAGCCGCGCCGGTGGCAATCGCAGCCGAAACCCCGCAGATGGATATGCCCGAGGCCAGCGGAGCGGCCCACTCCGGACTGAATTTGAAATATTTTCGGGAGATATAATAGACCACGGCCCAATAGATCAGGTAGGCCTCGATGATGGCGCAGAGCCCCCTGAACATCACCGCTGTCGCCAGCCCCATGGCGCCCACGGCCTTGACCCCGATTCCGGCACCCAGGATAACGATCGCCGTTTTGATGTACCACTCGGGCTTGGCCGCCTCTTTCAGGGATTCAGCAAATTTAGGCATGAAGTTGCTGATGAACAAACCGGCCAGCAGGGCGATGATCAATCCTGCCTCCCCCGTAAGCTTCAAGGACCAGGTCAGACCGAATTTCTCCATGTCCTTCGGCGCATTAGCGGCGATGTTGGCATAATTTCCCAAAAGCACACAGATATAGGTAAGACAGAAAATTATGGTGAATCCATAGATGAACTCTTTTATTTTCAGGCCCATGGCCTTGGCTCCGATCGTCAGGATGATCAACAGCGCAAGGTATGTTATAATAAGCGACCCAGTCCCGGGAAGGCCTCCATAGTTCTTTGCCGATATCGGCCCAAGCGATTGGGAAAGGTCGGTCCACATCTTCGGAACCACAACCCATCCCAACAGATCGATTCCCGAGAGGTAAAAGAGGCTGAGAATGAAAATCAACCCTCCGATCCACACGGCCCACCAGTCCTCGGTTTTCAATAATCCCTTCTGAGTTGCCATCAATAAGCCTCCTTTCGTTAATATTGGCGTCCCTATCCGACGCCAAGTGTCTGTCTCCGAGAGGACATCTTACCTTTGCAGGGGTAGGCAGGTTGGGATTCGCGCTGAAACCGGCCATTCAACCCGCGGCCACGCGAACCGTCTTTCAGGCGGATATATAGGAGGAGCGCGCTCCGCCGGCAAATCGGCTTCGTGCGTTTCTTCAAAATTCGAGGCGAAGGATGTAAAGACGGACCCATACACGGCGACGCTCCCCGCACGCATATGCGTCCAGGGACACATGCCACGCTGAAGCTTGCAGGCAAGGCGGGCTGAATTTGGAAAAACCGGACTTTTTTTCTGAAACGGATCAAACGGCCCATCCCCAAAGCCCCCCCCGGGAAAAAGCTTGTCTCGATCCAACCATGGTATAGCGGCTTGAAATAACCCTATTGTCGCGGGAAAGGGGACACTACGTAAACCCCTTTCCAACTGATTCAGAAATGTGGCCGGATATTATCACACACGGTCAAGAGGTCAAGAAAATATTTGACAGAACACAATTATTGCAGACTCCTGGATTCTCTTCCCCGCAAGGCAGAAGAAGGGGACAGACGTGCGATCATCGGTAGGGATATCGATATCGGCGATCACTTCCGGCCTGTCTGCCGCCGCCCGGAATACCTCAATTGCCGTGTCAGCCGCGGTACATCTCCTCGATGAGATCCTGATACCTCCGGTTGATCACCTTGCGCCGGAGCTTCATCGTCGGCGTGATCTCGCCCTCCTCCTGCGTGAAGGGTCGGGGCAGAAGTTTGAACTTCTTGACCGTTTCGTAGCGGGCCAGTTCCTTGGTGTTCTCCCGGATCCGGGTTTCGTATAATTTCAGAATTTCCGGACATTCGATCAGCTCCTCACGCGAGGCGAACGGTATGTTGTTCGTCCGGGCATACTCTTCCAGGGGGCCGAATGCGGGGACGATCAGCGCCGTCACATAATGGCGCAGATCGCCGATGACGGAAACCTGATCGACGTAGTAGTCGTTCCCGATCAGGGTTTCGATGAGCTGCGGCGCAATGTATTTGCCCCCCGAGGTCTTCATCAGATCCTTGATCCGATCGGTTATGGAGAGGTAGCCGTCCTCGAGGATGCCCACGTCTCCGGTCCGGAACCAGCCATCCGCGGTGAAGACCTCCGCCGTTGCCTCCGGCTTTTTGAAGTACCCCCGGGTCACCGTCTCTCCCTTGACCTGGATCTCGCCCTCATCGCCTATTCTGACCTGAACGCCGGAGATGGGTTTTCCAACGGTGCCGGGACGAAAATGGAACTTTTCATGACAGGAGACGGTCGCGCAGGTCTCGGTGAGGCCGTAACCGCACGCAATCGTGATGCCTGCCGCATGGAAAAACTCTTCAATCTTCTTCGAGAGGGGCGCCCCGGCGCAGGGGAAGAAACGGATCCGGCCGCCGACGATCCCCTGGAGCTTCTTGAGCACCAGCGCCTCGGCGATGCGATGGCGGATCTTTAAACCCAGGGGAATGGGCTGCTCCTCTTTCCGCAGGAGCATCGCCTTCTCCCCCACGCCGATCGCCCAGTGGAAAAGTTTCCGCTTCAACGGGGGAGCGCTTTCGAGTTTTTCAAACACCGTCGCGTAGATCTTCTCGTAGAAACGCGGTACGGCGCACATGATCGTCGGATGCTCGTGCTGCATGTATTCGACGATTTTGGCCGTGTCGTCGCAGCAGGAAACCTGTATCCCCTGGTTCAGGGCAAAGCGGGTCCACGTCAGCTCGAAGACATGGGCGAGGGGCAGGAAGCACATTGAGACATCCCGGTCGCTGACCTCCAGCCTCTCTTCATGGGCGGGAAAGCAGTGGCAGAACGTGGAGTGGTGGAGCATGACCCCCTTGGGCTCGCCGGTGGTGCCCGACGTATAGATCAGCGTTGACAGATCCTCGATCGACGCCCGTCCCAGCCTCGCCGCAAGCTCTTCGTCCTTGCCGGCCTTGCGCCCCTCCTCCAGAAATTCGCGGAAATGGACGGCGTTGGCGATGCCCTCCAGGGAGACGGTTTCATCGAAGACAACGATCCGGCGCAGGCGGGGCTTGTCCGCCACGACGGCCAGAATCTGTTTCAGTTGTTCTCGCGCACCGACGAAAGCAATGCCGATTTCGGCGTCGTTGAGGATGTATTCGGCCTGACCCTTGCTGCTCGTGGCGTAGATCGGAACCGTTGCTCCCCGGATCGCCTGGATCGCATGGTCCGCGACG
>JAHFBU010000110.1 GCA_023249795.1 Syntrophaceae bacterium | reverse complement strand
ATGGGGGAAAACAAGGCGTTCCTCGCGGTGGACGGCGAACGGCTGATCGACCGGACCGTCCGTCTGTTTAGGGCGGTCTTCAAAGAGGTGATCATCGTATCCGCCTCCCCCCTGGATTATCTCGATCAGGATGCGGCCATCGTCACCGATATCTTCCCGGAGAAGGGTCCCCTCGGCGGGATCTATACGGGTCTCTTCCATGCCTCGGAAGAACACGCCTTTGTTGCAGCCTGCGACATGCCCTTCCTGAATCGGGCCTTTCTGGAATATATGGTCCGACAGACGACCGGATTCGATATCGTCGTTCCGGAAACGCGGGAGGGACCCCAGCCCCTTCATGCGGTCTATTCCCGTCGTTGTCTCCCTGTCATCCGCGGACTCATCGAGAGTGACCGTCTGAAGATCACCGGCTTCTACAAGGGGCACCGCCTCCTCACAATTCCCCCCGAGGTCGTCCGCACCTTTGATCCGGAGGAGCGCATGTTCATGAACGTAAATACCCCGGAGGAGCTCCGGAATTTGCCTCATCGGTCATTTAACGGCAATGAATCTCCTTGACAGACCGCACTGCTTTTCTTATCGTCCCACCTCGTAAAAGCAATTTCCTCAAAATAAGGATACGAAGACCGGCAAGGGTATGGGCAGCGAACGCAACCTGATCATCGACGACACAGTGGCTTTTCTCAAAAAAGTGCCGCCGTTTCTTTCTCTTGACGACATCAATCTGCAATCCGTGGCGAGGCATCTCTTCGTGGAATTTCATCCCAAGGGAACGATCATTCTGAAGCAGAACGATGCCCCAGGCGACTCTCTTCGTATCATCAAAAAAGGAAGCGTCAAGGTATCGGTGATATCACCTGAGGACGGCAGCGAGGTGGTCATCGACTATCGCGGAGAAGGCGACTCCTTCGATTTTCTGTCGCTCATGAGCAGGGACAGCCTGCGAGCGAACATCACCACCATGGAAGACACCATCTGCTATGTTCTTGGAATCAATCCGCTTCTCCAACTCTTGAGCACTCACAATTCTTTTACCGAGTACTTCTTGAAGTCACACATTACCAAATACGTGGATCGGGTCGTCCGCGAAATGCAGGATAAAAGCACCTTCCACAGCGGCAGTGACCGCCTTCTCTTCACCACCCGCATCGGGGACATCGCCAACAAAAAGGTCATATCGGTCCCGGAAGATACGACGATTCAGGCGGCGGCACGGATTATGGCCAATAAGCGCATCAGCTCGGTCATTATCATGGATCAGGATAACCGTCCCCAGGGCATTGTGACGGATCGGGATCTCCGGGAGAAGGTCGTCGCCAAAGACCCTCGCGTAAAAGATTCGGTCAAGAGCATCATGAACTTCCCGCTCATCATTGTCGATGCCCAGGATTACTGCTTTGAGATCATTCTCAAGATGATCAAGCACAACATCCACCACATCCTCGTGAGCAAGGACGGCGAACTGGCGGGTGTCATAACGAACCATGATTTTATCATGCTGCAGGGCACATCGCCGCTCTCGCTCACCAAGGATATCGAGAACCAGCAGACCATCGATGGGCTCATTCCCGTCTCAAAAAAAATAAACGGCATCGTCGGCACACTGCTCAAGGAAGGCGCCAGAGCGAGCAATATCATCAAGATCATCACCGAAATAAACGACCACCTTGTCCGCAAGGTCCTTCTGTTGGCGGAAAAAAAACTGGGCAGGCCGCCAAGCCCCTATTGCTGGCTCGTACTCGGCAGCGAAGGCCGCAGAGAGCAGACATTCAAGACTGACCAGGACAATGCCCTCGTCTATGCGGATCCCGCCACGGAGTCCGAAGCTGAAGCCCAGAATGAATATTTTTCCGCGTTTTCCGAAATTGTGCGAGACGGGCTCATCCAGTGCGGATTTCCCCCGTGTCCCGCTAACGCCATGGCCAGCAACCCGCGGTGGCGCCAGCCGGTCAGGCGATGGAAGAAATATTTTGCCGACTGGATCGACAATCCCACCCAGGATGCGGTCATCAACGCCGTGACCTTTTTTGATTTTCGGCCGATGTATGGCGATTTCCACCTTGCTGAATCACTTCGCGATCACCTGAACGCACTGCTCAAGGATAAGAAGGTCTTCCTTGGACATCTGGCGAACATGGCCATCAGGAACCCACCCCCCATCGGTTTTCTCAAATCGTTTGTGGTGGAGAAAGACGGAGAGCACAAGGACCAGCTCAACATTAAAATCAAGGGGCTGGCACCTCTTGTGGACATCGTCCGGCTCTTTGCGCTCGAAAAGGGGGTTCGTGAAACCTCGACCATCGGCCGGATCGAAGCCATGCGAAACCTGCACACGATGGTCACGGAAAATGCCGATGCATTGGAACACGCCTTTGAAATTATCATGCTTCTGAGGATCCATCATCAGTTCGAACAGATCATCTCGGGTCAGGAAGCCGATAATTTCATCTACCCGAACCGGCTTAGCAATCTTGAAAAACGTTCCCTCAAAGAGGCGTTTCATCTCGTCACCATGATGCAGAATTTGATTATCGAACGGTACAAGGCTCTCATCTGGTGAGGCGGTGACGAAGGGGGTTATGCATCCGGTTCCGCCCCTGTCTGACTATCGTGGAATTGAACCATGTTCAGGCATCTAAGACATATTGGAGATCTGATCCGCAAAAAGAGGCTCGTTGATCCGGCAAGGCCGTTCACTGACGCAAGGTTTGTGGTCATGGACACGGAACTGACCGGTCTTGACGAGAAACGTGACAGCATCGTTTCCATCGGTGCGGTGCGAATGACCGGCGGTGTCATTGACCTCGGAGACACGTTTTACCAGCTTGTAAATCCGGATACGGCGCTATCGGCAAGCAGCGTCGTCATTCATGAAATCACACCGTCGGAGGTTGCCGCAAAACCGCCGATCGACGCAGTGCTGGCGGAGTACCTTGCATATGCATCGGACGACATCCTGATAGGACATTTCGTCTCACTCGATCTTGCGTTTCTCAATCGTGAGATGCGACGGATTTTCAAGCATGAACTTCGGAATCCCGTCATCGACACACTCAGTATCCATGAATGGCTTTCAAGACGGCTCCCCCCCCGCGCCTGCTTTACCGCGCCACCCCTCGGCTATCGTCTCTACGACATCGTAAAGGGCTTTGATATCCCGGTGAACGTCGCTCATAATGCAATCGCCGACGCGTATACGACGGCCCAGTTGTTTCAACGCCTTCTCCCCCTACTCGCGGAAGCGGGAATCATAACCCTCGGCGACCTTTTAAGAATTGGAACGCCCTTCAAAGGGAATGACGGATTAGCGGTAAGCGGCGAATTCAGCAATTTTTAGCATGACGGGAAAGGGGAACTTTTACCCCCGAGCCGGGGGAATTTCCCCCTTTTTCAAGTTAACGTTCCCGGACGGCCAAATCACTCTTTTCCCTAAACCCGAAGGCAAGGAAAGAATTAGTGAGATTGGAAAGAGAAATTCCGTTAGACAGGGGAGCAACCTTGGCCGCAGACAACGCGAGACATGCATCACGCTTTCAAGCAAGACTGAACAGCTGGCACGGATTGTGGATGAGAAGCCATATGGAAATTCATGACCACCCTGTAAAAGGTCGTGTAGGTACTGCGTGATGTAACGGATTGAATGGGTACAGGAGATTCCGAGTAAGCGGCGAATTCGGTATTTGAAGCACAATCGTAGCTAAGGAGGGCGACACATGAATCCCAAAGTGAATAAAGAGGCTCTTTTGCAAGATCCGGATTTTAAAAAACTCGTGGCTCAGAAGAATTTCATATCGTGGACATTGGCAATACTGGAATTGCTGATTTATTTTGGGTTTATCGCCCTGATCGCATTCAACAAACCGTTCCTCGGCACGAAGATCAGCGGTTCCATTACCATCGGGATACCGATTGCCGTCGGAACGATCGTCTTCTCCTGGATGCTCACCGGCATCTATATCTGGTGGGCAAACAGCAGGTACGACGACATGGTTAAACAAATTAAAGATAAGTTGGAGGTGTAGCCATGCCGCAGACTTCTATCGGACAGGTTCACACAACATCGATTGTTTTCTTTGTCCTTTTCGTGCTTGTTACGCTCGTCATCACCTACTGGGCCGCCAAGCGGACACGGACCACAAAGGAGTTCTACGCCGCGGGCAGGAGCATCACGGGTTTTCAAAATGGTCTTGCCCTTGCCGGCGACTATATGAGCGCCGCGTCGTTCCTCGGCATCGCGGGCCTCGTCTCAACCAAGGGGTACGACGGTCTCATCTACTCGGTGGGCTGGCTCGTGGGCTGGCCGATTATTATGTTCCTCATCGCGGAACCGCTGAGAAATCTTGGCAAGTATACCTTCGCCGACGTCGTCGCCTATCGATTGCAGCAGCGTCCGATCCGCGCGGCCGCGGCTGCCGGCTCGCTCATGACGGTGCTGTTCTATCTTATTGCACAAATGGTCGGCGCAGGAACACTCATCAAACTCATGTTCGGCCTGCCTTTTGAAGCGGCACTCGTCATCGTCGGTTCGCTGATGATTGCCTATGTGCTTTTCGGCGGTATGCTTGCGACGACCTGGGTTCAGATCATCAAAGCCGTGCTCCTGTTGGGGGGCGCCACCATGCTCGTCCTGCTTACCCTTGGCAAGTTCGGTTTCAGTTACCCGGAACTGTTCAGTCAGGCCGAGAAACTGTATACGGATAAATTCATGCAGCCCGGCGGCCTCGTCTCGGACCCCATCGATGCCTTCTCATTGGGTTTGGCGCTTATGTTCGGCACGGCAGGCCTGCCGCACATCCTGATGCGCTTCTATACCGTTCCTGATGCCAAGCAGGCGCGGAAGTCGGTATTTGTCGCCACCGGATTTATCGGCTACTTTTACATCCTGACCGTGACCATCGGTTTCGGCGCGGCGGTTCTCGTGGGCCAGAAGGTCATTATGGGAATTGACAAGGGCGGCAACATGGCCGCGCCGCTTTTGGCCGAGGCGCTCGGAGGCACGGCATTTCTGGGATTCCTGGCCGCCGTCGCGTTTGCTACGATCCTTGCGGTCGTTGCCGGTCTTACGCTCGCGGGGGCATCGGCGCTTTCACATGACCTCTACGTCGGCGTGATACGCCGCGGCGTTTCGGCAGAAAGGGAAGAGGTGAAGGTCGCAAAGATTTCCACAGTATGTCTCGGTGTGGCTGCCATTTTGCTCAGCCTCCTGTTCAAGGGACAGAACGTGGCATTCATGGTCGGCCTTGCTTTTGCGGTTGCGGCGAGTGCAAATTTCCCAGCGCTTCTCATGTCGATCATGTGGAAAAAGTTTACCACCAAAGGCGCAGCAGCCAGCATCTACACCGGCATGTCCCTCGCCGTGTTGCTGATTGTTCTCTCCCCGACGGTCTGGGTGGACATTATTCACGGGAGCAAGGCGAAGACGGTCACGGCGACCGTTAAAGCGCTCGATACCAAAATTGAACAGGGCAATTTGAAAATTGAAGATTATCAAAAAATGATGGTTACCGGAGCAATCCTGAAGAAGGTAGACCTCGATACGAACAAGGCGGCCGAGGCGGCCATAACCGCGGAGAAAGAGGTCATCGCACAGATAGCGGCTCAAAAGAAGGACGCGAGCGCCCAGATGCCTTTAGCCATCGTCAAGTACAAAAATCCCGGCCTCTTCTCGATGCTCGCGGCGTTCTTGGTCGGCATTTTCGTCTCTCTCCTCTGGCCTGAAAAAGAGGCAGCCGAAAAATATGCGGACGAAAAGCTCCGGGAATATGTGGGGATCGGTGCGGAATAGCCGCACTTCATTCGTGTTGAGATCGTGAAACGGTGAGAGATGCAGAGGATCTATTTTTCTCGTCTCTCACCGTTTCAGATTATATCGGATTATAATTGCACTCCATCACTTTATCCGTCCGGATCCGCCCTTACCTGACACGTGTTGCGTACTTCCCCTATGAAGAGCCTTGTGATGGCAAGTTAGGCAAGAGGCAGCTCGCCACTTTAACTTCATCCTTCATCCGT
>JAHFBU010000109.1 GCA_023249795.1 Syntrophaceae bacterium | reverse complement strand
GGTGGCGGTGCCTGGAATCGAACCAGGGACACTACGGATATGAGCCGTATGCTCTGACCGGCTGAGCTACACCGCCTGATCATTCAAAAACGTTTCACAGAACGGCATACCTGCATTTCATCCTGTGGCCTTTTGTTTTCATCAAGGCGCGAACCCTTATAATGGATTCATTCGATTGTCAACCCCCCCTATTCGCCTCTCAGCTTGTAGGCAACGATCACGCTTCTGTCCCTGACGGTTCCCCCCACAGAGAGAACCAGGGCCAGGACCACTTCCTTATCCCCGTCGTTGTCGATATCCTTGAACTGATAATCTGCAACGTAGCCGTTAATTTTTTTGGTTCTCCAGTTCTCGACCAGTCCCGTTCCGTCCCACTCCAGGTCATAAACCTCGGCTGAGGTGAACAGTTTGACCCGCTCAAACATCCGGCCTGAAGAAGAGAGGTTTTTAACGATGATAATCTCCTCTTTGCCGTCCTTGTTTGTGTCGTAAGTCAGAATCCTGAGATTGATATAGTTGTAAGGATCATCGGCGTCTACATTCGAGCCCTTCATGCTTTCAACGACGGTGTTGCTTCCGCCGAAGACCTCCTCGCTTTTCCAGATGAATTCTTCGCTGCCCCCGACCACGGCAACCCTGGAAAGGGGTTTATCCGTCTTCTCGTAGATGCAGATGTAATCGTAATCGTTCAACGAGACAATCCGCTCGGCCCCGCTCGCACCGAGTTTGGCCAGGGTCAGGCCATAAACAGAGAGACCCTGCGGAATTCTCATCTTCTGTTCTTCCCGGTAGTCACCATTCTTCCAGATAATTTCGTAGATCGATGTTTCAAAGGGTTTGTCCATCCCCCTTCTCTGACCAAGAAGCCGGGGGGACCCTGAGCCGTTGTCGATTACCCTCATGAAAAAAGGCAGACCGGAGGCGATCATCACAAACTGCCCGTTCCGGAATTCCAGAACAAATGAATCGACCTGCAGACCGGTGTAACTGGAGACAATGATCTCCTTGATGCCGTTTTGGTTGATGTCGGCAACATCGAGACTGACATAATGGTCATAGGCCTTCCCAGGGATCTGCTGAATCAGCTTAAATTCATCACCCTTTTTCTGATAGATCAAAACATTGTGCGAATCGATTATGACGGTTTCATTGAGACCATCTCCATTGACATCGCCAATATCCATTCCTTTGAATTCATTTGGAAACTGCTGGCTTTTCCAGAAGCTGTCCCGGTTGAGCGGCTGTGCTGCATTGATGAAGTCGGGATTGATGGCCGAGGTGAAGGTGCCTCTCTTGCCGCCCTTGATTCCGGAGATGATCTCCGCTTCGCGAGCAGACTGGGTTGAAGGCTGGTGGGCAACGATGATCTCCTTCGGGACCGACGGGGATGCACCTGCCCCGGACTGTGAAGGGGCACCGAGAATATGAGTATCGATTCGCTGAGCAAAGTCATTGATCTTCGGAATCACCTCGTCCATGGTCGGGCATTGGGCAAAAAGGTCAACGGCCGTCTTGGAGGAGGCGATATCGACCAGCTTGCCGTCGATGCTCAGACTGCCGCCGATCTTTGTGATGCTGCCCCAGACGACAAAATCCGCATTGAGTTTCTTTCCCACAATGTAAGGATCGGCAGAAACGAGCTCCTTGCCCGCCGTCTCCTTCAGGGCGGCAAGGAGTGCTTCTTTTCCGATCACCTCGATCTTATCGTTGACGGAGATCCGGGAAGCGAGCATGTCTGCGATTCCCTGGCGGACATAGTCGATATTCTCCGCACTGTGGATGGAAAAAGGCAAAACGGCGACCACGTATTTATCCTTCGACCAGAGCGGCTGAACAGAAATGAACAGAATCAAAAGGGTCGCTGCGACCCACCCCCATATTTTTCTCATGTATTTATCCCCATTTTCTATCCAGACTCCATGCGATCTTTGGACCCGCTGTCGTCTAACATGTCGCAACGAAGAATTCAACCCGGATTTGAAAGGAACGCGACGAGACGGTTTCTGGCATCATTGGCGTGGCCAGGGAAAAGAACCTTCAGCAATCACGTCCGCAAGCTCTTTCCGATCGGACGGGAACTCCCGTTCCCGGAGATGCTCCGGCAGTTCCTCTTTAAGACCGTGCCTCCCGATCGCGATCATCGCCTCTACCTGATACCCATCCGGGATACGCAGCGTCACTTTCGCCCGGTCGTAATCAAATCCCTGCATGCCATGAACCACAAGACCCTTCAAAGCGCCCTGGAGTGCGAGGTTCTCCCATGCCGCGCCCGTATCAAAGGTATGGGTACGGGACGGCTTGTCATTGAGATCGAAGGTCGTCTTGGAAACGACTACGATCAGAACGGCGGCGCGATACGCCCAAATCCGGTTACTCTCGGTGAGAAGATCGAAAAAGAGGGGCCACAATTCTGTTTCTCGCCGTGCGAAAAGAAAACGCCATGGCTGGTTGTTGTTGGAAGAAGGAGCCCATCGGGCAGCCTCGAAAAGCGTCATGAGCGTTTCCATCTCGATCTGCTCACCGGACATTGCCCTGGGCGACCAGCGTTTGACAAAAAGCTCATCAATGTAATGCTCGGTTTTACGATAGGGGTCGATATCCATATGCCCTCCAAAAGAATTACTGCGATCAGAAACGTCTTCATATTTAGGGGTAAGGGGCGACTTTGTCAATCCCTATTGCTTCCTATTTGGCGGAAAGAGAACAATTTCGGGACAGACTTATACGACGGAGGTGCATCGGGATCATCACAAGCAATTTTCTTGACTCAAACGTAAACTCATAATAATTTTTCTCGCCATTTGGATGTTTTTCGTATAGGTCGAAATGGCGGCCGGTTAATCGGTTGCCTGCGTCAAAAAGGGAGGGACAATTGATACCACGATATTCGCGAGCAAAGATGGAGGCGATCTGGAGCCCGGAGAACCGGTACCGGAAATGGCTGGATATCGAAATTATGGCCTGTGAGGCGATGGCGGAGCGGGGAGAAATCCCGGAAGCCTCGATGCGGAATATTCGGGAAAAGGCCGACTTCGACGCGGACAGGATCGATGAGATCGAGAAAACGACGAAGCACGACGTAATCGCCTTTCTCACCTCCGTCACGGAAAAGGTTGGAGAGGACGGCCGTTTCATACATCGGGGACTGACCTCCTCAGACATACTCGACACCTCTCTGGCCCTTCTCCTTCGCGACGCTGCCGAAATCCTTATCGACGACATCGATCTTGTGCTCGCCGCAATCAAGAGAAGAGCCTTTGAGCATAAGGATACGCTCATGATCGGAAGATCGCATGGGATTCATGCGGAACCGATCACCTTCGGTCTGAAGATGACCCTCTGGTATGCGGAGATGAGACGGAACCGGGATCGAATGGTCCGGGCAAAGGAGACAATCAGTGCTGGAAAACTCTCCGGCGCTGTTGGAACATTTTCGTTCATCGATCCTGCTATCGAGGAATACGTCTGCCGTAAACTCCGGCTTGAGCCCGCGCCCATCTCATCACAGATCGTCCAGCGCGACCGCCATGCTGAATTCTTTTCGACGCTTGCGATCATTGCATCATCCATCGACAAGTTTGCACAGGAGATCCGGCTGCTCCAGCGAACCGAGGTCCGGGAGGCGGAGGAGTATTTTTCGCCGGGACAAAAGGGTTCATCCGCCATGCCCCACAAGCGGAACCCCGTCCTTTCGGAGAACCTCTCCGGTCTCTCCCGCCTGATGCGATCCTATGCCGTGGCCGCCATGGAAGACGTCGCCCTCTGGCACGAAAGGGACATCAGCCACTCTTCCGTCGAGAGGGTTATCGGTCCGGACGCCACGATCCTTCTCGATTTTATGCTCAGCCGCTTCACCGGCCTGATCGATCAGCTGGTTGTCTACCCGAAGCAAATGCTTGCCAATCTCCATATGACGAAGGGGGTCATTTTTTCGCAGATGGTTCTGCTCAAACTGGTCGAAAAGGGGACCTCACGTGAAGATGCCTATGCTATCGTTCAGCGGAATGCCATGAAGTCCTGGCAGGAGGGGCTTGAATTCCGGGATTTGCTGTCGCAGGACGGGGAAGTCATGTCACGCCTGAGTGCTGCTGATCTTGAGGAAACTTTTCAGGTGGGTAATTTTCTCCAACAGATCGACCTCATCTTCAATCGGGTTTTTGGAGATAAGCGATGAAGCCGTGGGGCCGCCTTGTAATCGGAGCGCTGTGTCTGGTCGGAATATCTGCATGCAGCCAAGTTCAGGGTTATCTGGATGTCGTAAGCGACAAGGGGATCTCGAAATCGTACGTGCAGGAGCTCAAGCGGTGGACCCGCTCGCAAAAAGCCTATTCCCGGTTCGAAACGAAGGCCCACATCGAAGCGACCCTGCGCAGCCATGATTTCAACCGGAGCTATGTCGAGGAATACTCCCGGATATACCAGCTCAACACCGATGAACGAAAGAAAATGGAAGTGACACTTACCGCAGCCGCGTCAGAATTCACGGAGTTCATCTTTTACGCATACGTTCCGAACAAGATGGAGAATGATTTCGATCGACGGGGATCGGTCTGGTCCATCTTTCTTGTCAATGGCAAGGGTGAGAAAATAGCGCCTATAGAGGTGAAGCGGTTAGACCCGGTTACACCGGTGGTGGCGGAATTCTTTCCATACATCAACCCGTATTACGGGGTTGCTTACCGGCTCCTTTTTTCGCAGCAGTTGAAAGACGGCCATGGCGACGGCCCCCTGAAATTGGTTTTCACGAGCGTGATCGGTAAGGTTGACCTGGCGTTTGAAAGGCAATGATTTTCGGCAGAGGCCGATGTCTCAGCTCTTCTGCCACAAATTCTCGCGGGAGACAACCGTATCCTTCAGCCAGATACCGTCGTTCTTCTCAGGATAGTCGAGATTGTATTGAAGCCCCCGGCTCTCCTTTCTCATTTGTGCGCAGGTCACGATGAGTTTGGCCGCCACCGCGATATTCCGCAGTTCCAGAAGATCCCGAGTGACAATGAAATTCCGGTAGTATTCTTCAATCTCACGGCTGATCAGATCGATCCGGCGCTGCGCCCTCTCCAGGCGCTTGTCGGAGCGGACGATGCCGACGTAATTCCACATGCAGCGGCGAATCTCATCCCAGTTATGGGAAACGACGACCGATTCATCGCTCTCCGTCGCGCCTCGCGGATCCCACGGTGGAATCGGAGTCATGTCCTGCTCTGTAGCGTGAAGCAGCTCTCCAATGCGCATGAAGGAGCGATGCGCAAAAACGACCGCTTCAAGCAGGGAATTGCTCGCCAGGCGATTTGCGCCGTGAAGTCCGGTGCAGGATACCTCGCCGCAGGCAAACAGACCGGGAATGGATGTTTCGCCCCTGTTGTCCACCCTGACCCCGCCGCAGAGGTAGTGTTCAGCCGGGACGACGGGGATGGGGTCCGTCGACATGTCAATACCGAACTCCAGACACTTTTCATAAATATTCGGAAACCGGGAAATCAGATAATCCTTCTTGCGATGGGTAATATCGAGCAGCACGTAATCGTCCCCGGATTTCTTCAATTCGGTGTCGATGGCCTTGGCGACAACGTCGCGCGGCGCGAGGCTCTTCATGGGATGGTATTTCTCCATGAACGTGCTGCCGTTCCGCAGCTTCAGCATGCCACCTTCACCGCGCACGGCCTCACTGATCAAAAATGATTTTGCGTTCGGATGAAAAAGACAAGTCGGGTGAAACTGGATGAACTCCATGTTGGAGATCTTTGCACCTGCCCTGTAGGCCATGGCAATTCCGTCTGCCGTGGCAATGTCCGGATTCGTCGTGATCAGATAGACCTTGCCGACGCCGCCCGTGGACAACATGACATACTTCGCCCGAAACGTATGAATCGCATCGTTTTCGATATCCAGAACGTAGGCGCCCAGGCAGCGGTCGCCGCCCTCCATCTTGCGGCCGACGATCGAGGATTTCATGATCAGATCGATGGCGATGTGGTTCTCGTAGATCTTGATATTGCCACTCTTGTCGGCCTTTTCATGAAGGGCCCGCTCGATTTCGCGCCCGGTCAGATCCTTGGCATGGACGACCCGCCTCAT
>JAHFBU010000108.1 GCA_023249795.1 Syntrophaceae bacterium | reverse complement strand
AGGAGAACAGCCGGAAGGCGGCCCGACTTTCCTCGCTCAAGGAATTCGAAGAGGGCTACGCCTGGTGCAACGAGGGGGTCAAATCCCTCTTGACCGGCGGCAACGGATCCAGCCGTCACGATATTTCCAAAGAGACCTTCATGGGTCTCGTTGCCGACCATATCCGCGTTCCGCAAGAGTACGAGACGGCCGTCGAGGCGGTTCTCGGCGAGAAGCTCCAGTATGTCGTGGTGAAAAATCAGACGGACGGCGTCCGGGCGATCGACTATCTGAAAGAATCCTCGCTTGGCCGGGGGAGCTTCGTTCCCCTCGAAGTCCGTTCCAATGCCTCCAGCGGCGCAAACCTTGCGGAATATGAACACCTCCGGGGGGCGGTCCCGCTGATCGGGCAGATCACCGTTCGGGAGGATTGCCGGGCCATCGTCGACGAACTGTTGGGCGACGTTCTTCTCATTCCGAACCTCGGCAACGGCATCAACCTCTGGCAGCAGAACGGTTTCCGCGGCACCTTCGTCACGCTGGAGGGGGACATCATCAGCCCGAGCGGCGTCCTGACGGGCGGGAGCGGCGCGGGCGCCGACCGGAGCCTCCTGAGGAACCGTCGGGAGATCGGTGAACTCACCGAAGAGATTGCAAAGCTCCAGACCGAACTTCAGGATGAACAGGAGGACCGGAAAAAGGCCGCATCGCTGATTGCCCAGTGGGACGAGGAACTCCTCCAGATCCGTTCCAAGTTTCACCTTACGGAACTCCGGATCAACGGCCTCAGCAAGGACGTCGAACGGTACGAGGGCGAATTGCGCCAGGTGGGGGAACGGCTCAAAACCCATCACGCAAACCGGGAAAACCTCGCCGCGGAGGCCGTAAAAGCACGGGAAAAGATCGCGCAGCACGAGGCGGAGATCAAGACGATCGAGACCGAGGAGGCAGCCCTCAACGAGGCGATGAACAGCGACCGGGAGAAGGGGGATGCGCTCCGGGACGATCTGGAAGGGCGGGAGCGGAGCCTCACCGAACGGAAGATCCGTCTTGCCTCCCTCGACGAAAAGCGGGAGGCCGACCGCAGGACACTGGCCCGGCTGGAGGCCTCGCTCGGCGACCACGCCCGCGAGATCGCCGCCAAGACCGCCGACGCCCAGCAGTGCGAACGTGAGACGCAGGAGCAGGCTACCCGGATCACCGCCGAGGAGGTGGCGCTCAAAGGGTTCTACGCGGAACATGAACTCATCGATAAGAGCCTCGCTGAAAAGCGGGACACCCAGCAGGAGAAAGACACCCTTCTGCGGGCGCGGGAAGTGGAAATTCGGGAGGTCAAGAAAACCCTCGACGATCAGCTCCGCGAGGGGACTGAAATCGAGGTCGCCGTCCGCGAGATCGCACTGCAGATGGAAAACCTCCAGCGGAATATTCAAGAGAAATACAACACGAACCTTCTGGAGCTCCTGCCGGAATTCACGCCGCTGGATGAGGAGGCGTTGACGGAGCTTTCCGCGAAGCTCGACAAGAACCGGAAGTCCATCGAGAGCTTCGGCGAGGTCAATCTCCTCGCCCTCACCGAGCACGAGGAGCTCAATACCCGCTATGAATTCCTGACCGGCCAGATCGCCGATCTGAACGCCTCCATCGGGACGCTTGAGAAGACGATCTCCCGGATCAACACCATCTCCCGGCAGCGGTTCGCCGAAACTTTCGCGGGGGTCAACAAGTGCTTCCAGGAGGTTTTCATCCGTCTCTTCCCCGGCGGCCGGGCTGAACTCAGACTGACCGATGAGAACGACCTCCTCGAAACGGGCGTGGACATCGAAATCAAGATTCCGGGAAAACGGACGCAGAGCGTCACACTCCTCTCCGGTGGCGAAAAATCACTGTCGGCGATTGCGCTCATCTTCTCGATCCTGCTCTACCGCCCCGTTCCCTTCCTGCTTTTGGACGAGGTGGATGCGGCCCTCGACGATACGAATATCGGGCTCTTCAACCGCCTCGTGAAGGAGACCGCGGTCCACTCTCAGATCCTCGTGATCACCCACAACAAGAGGACGATGGAAGTCGCGGACAGCCTCTACGGCGTCACGATCAAGAAGCAAGGCGTCTCCACGCTGGTCTCCGTAAGCCTCAACTGATCCTTCATTCCTTTCGCCCTTTACAAGTGCCGGCAAAAAGCATTATAGAAACCCCGCGCCGAAACGTCCGCCTGTTGGAACCAAACGGTTGCGGCGCAATCCCATTTCAGGAACGGATATATGGCAGAGGAAAACGGCAAAAGGGGATTTTTCGACCGTCTGAAGTCGGGGCTTGCCAAGACCCGGAAGCTCCTTCTCACGGATGTCGACGACATCCTCCTCGGCAGCAAGGAGATCGACCAGGCGCTTTTCGACGAGCTGGAAGAGGCGCTCATCGCGGCGGACGTGGGGCCGGCCTTCACCGGCGAACTGATCGAATCTATGAAGGACAAGGTGAAGCGCAAGGAGCTTGGCAGTCCCGAAGTTCTCAAAAAGGTCCTCCGGGAGACAATGCTGGAGATCCTCCTCCGAAACGAGGCCCCCATGCAGATCCCGCCGGACGGGATCTACACGATCATGGTCGTCGGGGTGAACGGCACGGGGAAGACCACGACCATCGGCAAGATTGCCCGCAGCCTGAAGGAGGAGGGGCGCGAGGTGACGCTCGTGGCCGCCGACACCTTCCGCGCGGCGGCCATTGAACAACTGGAGGCGTGGGCGAAGCGGGTGGACGTTCCGCTGATCCACCAGGCCGCCAACGCCGATCCGGCCGCCGTCGTCTTCGACGGGATCCGCGCCGCCAAGACCGGCCGACCGGGCGTCGTCATCATCGACACCGCCGGCCGCCTCCACACGAAGGTGAACCTGATGGAGGAGCTCAAGAAAATGAAGCGGATCATGGCGCGGGAGCTTCCCGGCGCGCCGCACGAGATCCTTCTCGTCCTCGATGCGACGACCGGCCAGAACGCCATCGCCCAGGCGCGGATGTTCCGGGACGAGATCGGTGTCACCGGCCTCGTCCTGACGAAGCTGGACGGGACGTCGAAGGGGGGCGTCGTCATCCGGATCGCGAAGGAACTCGAAATACCGCTTCGCTACATCGGCGTCGGAGAACAGGCGGACGACCTGCGTCCCTTCCGCGCCGAAGAGTTCGTCGAGGCCCTCTTCACGCCGAACGACCGTTGAGCCGTTTCATCCGAATCTGTCAGGTATATAAAGACTAAGGAAAGGCAAGGCAAGCTCCCGGCCACTGCCGTGGAGGGGAAAGAATATTGACTCCGGCCATAAAGCGTGTTAGACGAGGCCCACTTCCCCCGGATCGCCCCTGTAGCTCAGACGGATAGAGCGACGGATTCCTAATCCGCAGGCCCCGAGTTCGAATCTCGGCAGGGGCACCAGTTCCTCTGCCCTTCCTCTCGGGGGCGCGTCATCCGCTCACCAGTATCCCCGCTCCATACAGTTTCCGATGAATTCGATGGATCTCCGCGGCCTAACTGTCAGGCATTCGTAAAGCTTCCTGCCCACATCAGGGTAAAGGGGCGTTTTCTCCAATTTGTTTATCGGAACCCATGCAATGTCGAGAGAATGGGTATTGTCCGGCCGTATTCTGGGGGTTCCGTGGATCTCGATCGCCGCGAAGACGATGTGCAGGGTCTGGGGATGCCGCTTGGTTGCGGGCGCCTCGCCGACCATGATGATGTCGCCGAATTCAAGCTTGACGCCGAGTTCGTCCCGCCATTCATCCACGATGGCCTGCTGGAGGGGAACGTCCTGATCGACACCGCCTCCGGGCAGGGCGAAGACCTCCTTTCCGCCATAAACGTACTTCATGCAGAGGATCTCCTCTTCCCTTTCGAATACCGCCGACACCCTTATCCGCATGGCTCCTCCTTTCACTTCTTTTGATTTATCGTAACGGATTGGAATATATTGTCAAGAAAGAAAGGACTTCGCGAATATATTTGACCGGCACGCCCCTTCCCGTTATACTCGCGCCGTCCATCCATTGGAAAGGTTGGGCGCGCCGTAAGGTCGGTCGGATTGGCTCGATTTCAAGATCGTAAAGGAGGACTCCATGCCGGAAGCGGATAGCTCAAAGGTTGAAAAAAGTTTTCATACGGATGTGCCTCAACAGAGCGAACTCTTTTTCCTGAAAGGGTCGAATTCCTACGACTGGGGAATGAAAAACCGGCTCGCCCGCATTTTCGAGGCAAAGTCCGGCAAAACCGTGATGCTTGCCTTTGACCACGGATACTTTCAGGGTCCCACGACGGGTCTGGAACGGCCGGATATCACCATAGTGCCGCTCGCGCCCTTTGCCGATGCGCTCATGCTGACGCGTGGGATTCTGCGGTCCGTAATTCCCCCTTCGCTGAACAGGGCCACGGTGCTTCGCGCAAGCGGCGGGCCGAGCATTCTGAAGGAACTGTCCAACGAGCGTATCGCCATGGATATGGAGGACGCGGTGCGACTGAACGCCTGCGCCGTTGCGACACAGGTTTTCATCGGCGGCGAATTCGAAACGCAGTCGGTGATCAACCTGACGAATCTGATCGACATGGGAAACAGAGTCGGCATGCCGGTGCTGGGCGTAACGGCCGTCGGCAAGGAACTGGTCCGCGATACCAGGTATATCCGGCTTGCCACGCGGATCTGTGCCGAGCTTGGCGCCGCGTTCGTCAAGACCTATTTCGTCCCCGATTTCGAGACGGTCACAGCCGGATGTCCTGTTCCCATTGTCATTGCCGGCGGCAAGAAACTGCCCGAGCGCGATGCGCTGAAGATGGCCTGGAAGGCGATCGACCAGGGTGCGGCCGGCGTTGACATGGGGAGAAACATCTTTCAATCAGAGGCGCCCGTTGCCATGATCAAAGCGGTTCGCAAGGTTGTTCACGAAAACATGAAACCGGAGCAGGCTTTTGAGATGTTCCTCGATCTGAAACAGCAACAGGCATAAAGAACTGCCGGGAAAGCGACCATCATGAACAACGCCTGGAATGAAGCCGAAGCAGACGATTTTGTGACGGCCCAACGCCCCGAATGGGAGGACGCTATTGCGCTTCTGGCGTATGCAACGCGCCTGGTTGGAAGCGAACCGGCCCTGGCCATGCATGGCGGCGGAAACACATCGATCAAGGGCATGGTCAAAACGCTTGCCGGAGATGATGTCGCTGCCCTTTTCGTCAAGGCTTCGGGCGTTGCGATGGACAGGATCACCCCTTCGGGTTTTGTCTGCCTCGATCATGCCTATCTCAAAAGACTGCGCACCGTTTCATTGCTGACGGATGAAATCATGGCCGGCGAGTTCCGCATGCACATGCTCAAGCCCGGAGACGCGCTGCCTTCCGTCGAGACGCTGATGCATGCTTTCCTCGACGAGGCAGCCATTGTGCATACGCATCCGGCGTCGATCCTGACGCTGACCAATCGGGTTGGCGGTGAAGAGGCTATCATCTCCGCACTGGGGAGTGATGTAGGGGTGGTGCCGTATGCGGGTTCCGGTCTGGCGCTCGGCTGTGCGGTGGCCGATGAACGGGACCGGAGAAAAGGGTTGCGGGCGATCGTCGTCATGCATCACGGCCTGATCACATGGGGGAGAAATCCGAAACAGGCGTACGACAGCACCATAGAGATCGTCAGCAGGGCGGAGAAATATATTGATGAATCCAGGCGGAGGATCTTTCCGTCAAGCCCGGAGACGCCCCTTGAAACTGCCCGCAAACATTATACGACAATTGCGCCGCTGCTTCGGGGGCTGCTTTCACCGGCAACCGCCGATCCGGACAACCCGCATGAAAGAGTGGTCCTTGTTCCCCTCATCACCCGCGAGATACTCGATATTCTGGACTCTTCCCGGGCACGGGATCTTGCCTGCACGGCGCCGCTGACGCCCGATCATATCGTGCGTACAAAAGCGCACCCGCTGTTTGTCGAAAATCCCGATTATGACGACATGGATCTCCTCCGCACCCAGCTTGCGCGGGAGATAAATTCATTCAGCGTCCGCTACGACGCGTATGTGAAGAGACATTCGCCGCGCCTTCCGGAATTCGACGTTGCCGGCCATGACCGCCTG
>JAHFBU010000107.1 GCA_023249795.1 Syntrophaceae bacterium | reverse complement strand
CTCCGAGCCCCTTCAGGACGACCGGAAACCCGATGATCCGCGCTATGGTTGCGGCCTCATCCTGCTTTTCCGTGATAAACTCCGTCACGACCGGAACGCCGAACTGCCTGAGCACCTCCTTGGACTCCGCCTCGGTCAGGGCGGTTCTTCCCTCCGCCTTCGCCTTCCGGATCAGCCCCGCAGCATCCATGATCTCTCCTCCACCCTCTATTTATTCCGATACGACAGGAGCGTCTCGAAGAAATGCGGCGTGGACGGGCCGAGAATGAGAGGCTCCGCCTGCCGGAAGAGCTCTTCGCGGTCGTCGCTCAGTTGCATATCCATGAAGGTCTCTTTCGATTCGTGCTCGACCACCGCGGCGTAGCGGCTGCCGCCTTCAATCGGCCCCAAGAGCGTTCGGGAGACGAATCCGGGGTGCTTCGCCAGAACTTCGCTGGAATGGTGGAACCACACCCGGAAGGCCTCTTCCTTTCCCGGCTTCAACGGCGCAAAATCGATCAGGTTGATAAACGTTCCCGGCTTTGCGCCCAGGACGGGGTCCCGGACCGGTCCGGGCGCCGACGGTGTCTTGATCACAAGAAAGACCAGGGGATTCGCGGATTCGTTCCGGACGGCCATCGACGCACCCTCGGGGAGTCGGAGGAGTTTCCCGGGCCCCATCCGGATGCTCTCTTCCCCCGAGGAGAAGATCCCTTCGCCGTGGACCACCTGAAGGGTCACCGGGGCGTCGGTCGTGTGGACGGGAACCTCCTTGCCCGGTTCCAGGCCGACCTGGCGTATCATCAAATTCGGCTCCTCCACGAGCACCGCGACGCCGCGCCCCTCATCGCCGAACACCTCTCTGCTTTTCAGATCGATAACATCCACTTTCTCACCTCCAAAGGGGGGACCGTTTCCGAAGCTGTTGAATAATTACATGTTCCTTTGATTTATGTCAAAGCGCTTTTTTAGAAGGGGGCATTGGGCTTGGCAAGGTATATCCGAAGCCGTTGGAGGCATCACGGCCGAACGGTGGGTGATCTGCTGCCAAGCAAAGAGGCTATTGAAGTTATCTTGAACAAGCGGCGTCAGGAGAATCGGTTATTCAACAATCCTTGAATAAGATACGGTGCGGCCCCCCGTTATTCAATTTTTGTTGAATAACGGGGGCAAGGATGGTATGACATTCAACAATTCTTGAATAAGAGGGGTATGGTATGCGGAGAAGTGGCGTTTATATCAAGCAACCTGCCGGTTATCGGGCGTTTATTCCGACACCTTTACCTCCCAAGCCCGCCGTTAAAATCGTGGGGGAACTTCAAAATCTGCTTTCCCGTGCCGATATGGCCTTGGCCCGGTTGGACGGCGTGGCGCAAATGCTTCCCAACGTCGATCTTTTTATCGCGATGTATGTCAAGAAGGAGGCCCTCTTAAGTTCGCAGATTGAGGGGACGCAGGCCTCTCTGGACGATCTGTTCTCCTATGAAAGCGGGGACAAGCTTGAAAATTTGAACGATGTGACGGAGGTGCTCAATTACGTCAAAGCGATGAATTACGGGCTCGACCGTCTGCAGAACCTGCCGATGAGCCTCCGCCTCATCAAGGAGATCCATGCCCTGCTCCTCAAAGATGTTCGGGGCAGTGAACGGCACCCCGGTGAATTCAAACGATCGCAGAACTGGATCGGTCCCCCCGGTTGCACCCTCAGCGAGGCCTCTTATGTTCCGCCTCCACCCCATGAAGCACTCGAAGACATGGGGGCTCTGGAGCGCTATTTTCACGACAAGGAGCGACTGCCGATTCTTGTCGATTGCGCCCTGATCCATTACCAGTTTGAAACGATCCACCCCTTCCTCGATGGCAACGGCCGCATGGGACGTCTGCTGATCACGTTCTACCTCTGCTGGAAGGGCGTATTACACAAGCCGCTTCTGTACCTGAGCTACTATTTCAAGAATAATCGCCAGGAATACTACGATCGTCTGAACATGGTCAGGACTACAGGCAATTATGAACAGTGGGTGGATTTCTTCCTGAGAGGGGTCGTGGACATCGCCGGTGCTTCGATGGATACGGCCGGGCAGATCCTCGAACTTCAAACCCACCATCGCCGTCTGCTGTGGGAGAAAAAAATATCCTCCCCGATTGCGGTCGGGATTCTGGAGCAATTATTCTATACGCCCACGATTTCCATCGCCCGGATTGCCGAAAAGTTCAACGTATCCTATCAGGCAGCGTCCAAGCTTGTGTCACAGTTGGAAAAAGTCAAAATTCTCCGGGAGACCACAGGCAGGAAGCGGGACAGGCGTTATGTGTACAGTGATTACCTGGATATCCTCGCGGAAGGGACAAAAATCTGAGACCATGATGAAGGTGCTGGCGGTGATGAACTCCATCCCCGCCTTCGCGCAGAACGAAGTGAAATAAGGCCGGCGACCGGCCGTTTCCATAATCCGTATTCAGGGAGAGAACCCATGGCGCTCAACATGGATGCAATCGGCAAAAAGATCGGTCCCTTAAAGAAGGACTACACATGGAAGGATACGGTTCTCTACGCGGTCGGCGTGGGGGCCGGGTTCGACGAGCTGGAGTACACCTACGAGAAGAACCTGAAGGTGATCCCCAGCTTCTCCATCGCGGCGATCTTCGACTTTCTGGGCGAGGTTGCCGTAGCCTCCAACATGAACCTGGCGGGGATTCTCCACGGCGAGCAGGAGCTGATCTTCCACAACCCCATCCCCGCGGCGGGGACGCTGACCACGGAGGGAAAGATCACCCACTACTACGACAAGGGGCCGAAGGGGGCTCTCGTCGTGGCCGAGAGCGACACACTGCACTCGAACGGGAAGAGACTCTTCACAAACATCATCACGGTTTTCGCCCGGCTCGACGGTGGCTTCGGCGGCGAGAACGCCCCGCCGAACGCCGTGACGTTCCCGGAACGCGCTCCCGATTTTGCGGTGGATGCCGCCCCCTCGCCGAACCAGCCGCTCGTTTACCGGCTCTCCGGGGACATCTTCCCGCTCCACGTCGATCCGGAGTTCGCGCGGATGGTCGGCTTCGAGAAACCGATCATGCACGGGCTCTGCACCCACGGCTTTGCCTGCCGCGCCCTCATGGCAAGCCTCACCCCCGGCAAGCCGGAGCTGGTGCGACGCTTGGCCTGCCGCTTCTCGAAGACCCTCTACCCCGGCGATCCGATCCGGACGCTGATCTGGAAGGTTGGCGAGGGCAAGGCCCTCTGGCGGACGATCAACACCCGGACCGGCGAGACGGTCATCGACTACGGCGTTTTCGAATACGGAGAGATCCCGAAGGATGAGATCCGGTTCGACGGCAGGGTGGCCGTGATCACCGGCGCGGGCGGCGGTCTGGGCCGCGTCTATGCGCTGGAACTTGCCGGGCGCGGCGCAAAAATCATTGTGAACGACTTCGGCGGAGCCCGTGACGGCGCCGGCGAGGGATCGACGACCCCCGCCCAGAGGGTTGTGGAGGAGATCCGGGCCGTGGGGGGCGAGGCGGTCGCGAATTACGACAATGTCGCCACCGCCGAGGGGGGAGAGAGGATCGTCAAGAGCGCCATCGACGCCTTCGGGACGGTCGATATCCTGATCAACAACGCCGGGATCCTCCGGGACAAGAGCTTCCTCAAGATGGAGCCGGAGAACTGGAAGGCGGTCCTTGATGTCCACCTTCAGGGGGCCTACCACGTAACGCGGCCCGCTTTCGCCGTCATGAAGGAGAAGGGCTACGGCCGGATCGTCATGACCACCTCCGCCGCCGGCCTCTATGGCAACTTCGGCCAGTCCAACTACGGCGCGGCGAAGATGGCCCTGGTCGGCTTCATGAACACGCTCAAGATCGAGGGGGCCAAGTATGACATCAAGGTGAATACGGTCGCCCCGGTCGCCGCCTCGCGTCTGATGGCCGATGTGATCCCGCCGGATATCCTCGACCGGATGAAGCCGGAGTTTGTCGCGCCGATGGTCCTCTACCTCTGTTCGGAAAAGTGCCCGGCGACCGGCCGGATCTACAACGCCGGGGTCGGGTTCTACAACCGTGCGGCGATCCTGACCGGAGCGGGTGAGGTCCTGAGCGACGGGAAGACCATCCCGACGCCCGAGGAGATCCGCGACCACTGGGAGAAGATCAACAGCCTCGAAGGGGCCAGGGAGATCGGCGACGCGGGCAACGCGATCATCTCATTCATGATGCCGCCCTCGCCACCCGCGCCGGAAACGGCTGGATGAGAGAAGATTGATCTGAGGGCGGTGCGAAAATAGCAAAAGGAACGGATGGAAATATTATGTCTCGGAAGAAGCTGATCATGATAGGGATGGTTATAGGCTCCATAGCCGGCGGCTACGCGCCTTCTCTGTTTGGAGCCGATGGTTTTATGGCATCGCTTTTGGGCAGCACTGCCGGCGGCGTGCTCGGCATATGGATAGCGTACCGTACTCAATAATAAACAGGGAGGAACCCGATCTTGAAACCGGCAACAACTGTTGTAACATTTCTGTTGATCGTCTTATCCATGGGGCATCTGCTGAGGCTCATCTTACGGATCGATATTGTCGTCAATGGCATGCTCGTTCCCGTCTGGTTGAGCCTCTTTGGGTTTATTATTCCGCCGGTTCTGGCTTTTCTGCTGTGGCGGGAGAACAGAAGATAGAGCTCGCGGGAGATCGCTCCCGCCCCGTATCCGATAATGAGTTCGCAATAAGTCCGTCAGGGCGAATCCCGTGACGGTTGCAGCACACGCAAGAAAGGAGTTTGTTAAAGGATGGCCGGTTTGATTGTCGATCCGAGGGATCAGAAGTTTGCGCTTTATGAGATGCTGAATATCGAGGAGCTCTGCAAGATGCCCCTCTTCGCCGATTTTTCGCGGGACATGTTCGACATGGCCCTCAACGAAGCGGAGAAATTCGGCACGGGTGTCATTTTCCCCTGTCTCGTCGAAGGGGATCGGGAGGGGTGCCGCCTGGAGGAAGGCCATGTGCGCGTCCCGAAATGTTATCATCGCGCCGCGGAACGCTACCGCGGGGCAGGCTGGGCGACGATGAGCGTCTCCGCCGCGGAGGGGGGGCAGGGTTTTCCGCATGTCGTAACCGCGGCGGCCAAGGAGTGGTTCATCCACAACCCCGGGTTCCTCATCTACTTCACGCTGACCGAGGGGGCTGCCCACCTGATCGAGGTGTATGGAACCGATGCGCAGAAGAATAAATACCTGCCGAAGATGCATGAGGCGATCTGGGGAGGGACGATGGCGCTGACGGAGCCGGGGGCCGGCACCGACGTCGGAAGCCTGAAGACAAAGGCGGTCCGGCAGCCCGATGGAACGTTCCGCCTTCAGGGAACGAAGATATTCATCACCGCGGCGGACAGCGACCTCATGGAGAACATCATCCACCCGGTCCTCGCCCGGATCGAAGGGGATCCCGCCGGGACGGGCGGAATCTCGATCTTCCTCGTTCCCAAGTACCTCGTCAACGACGACGGGACCCTGGGAAAGCGGAACGACTACTCCGTTAGCAAGATCGAGGAGAAGATGGGGCTCCACGGTTCGGCCACCTGCGTGCTGAACCTGGGCGACAACGGCGACTGCTGCGCCGAGCTTCTGGGCGAGGAGCGCCAGGGGATGAAGGTGATGTTCCAGATGATGAACGAGGCGCGGATCGGCGTGGGGCTTCAGTCTCTCTCCAGCGCTTCGGTCGCCTATCTCCATGCCCTCCGGTACGCCAGGGAACGCCTTCAGGGCTCGGAACTCATGGAGATGAAAAACCCCGAAGCCCCGCGGGTGCCGATCATCCGGCATCCCGACGTCCGGCGGATGCTCCTCTGGATGAAGGCCCACACGGACGGTTTCCGCGCACTGCTCTATTTCTGCGCCCTTTGCGGAGATCGGGTCCGGGCGGCCGCCGATGAGGCCGAAGGGGAGAAGTGGCGGGGGTTTCTGGAGCTCCTCACCCCGATCTGCAAGGCCTACTGCTCCGACATGGCCTTCCGCGTGACGGAGACGGCGATCCAGGTCTACGGCGGGTACGGCTACTGCTCCGAATACCCCGTGGAGCAGTTCCTGCGCGACGAGAAGATCTGCTCGATCTACGAGGGGGCCAACGGCATCCAGGCGCTCGACCTGGT
>JAHFBU010000106.1 GCA_023249795.1 Syntrophaceae bacterium | reverse complement strand
TGTCCCCGTTGTCTGATGTTATTCTGTGCGTCACGCTACGCTAACGCACCCTACGGCTTCCGCATCACGTCCCCGATGTCTTATGTTATTCGGTGCGTTACGCTACGCTAACGCACCCTACAGCTTCCGCATCACGTTCCTGATGTTTCATTCTTGCTTCCGGGGACACGTTCCGATCCCTGCGGGCTTCCGGAACATGTCCCCCTAGTTCCAAGCAACGCATAGAGGCGGATCAGTTCGGCGACGCTCCAGGCCTGCGCGATGCAGCCGCCCGGGCGGTGGGGTGCGTCCCCATCGAAGACCTCCGAGACGCTGCCGATTCCCGCTTCGCTGAGGTGCTTGCTTAAAAATGTCCGGAGGTATTGCCGGAGGTGCTCCTTTTCCCGCTCCTGGTTTTCGGCGACGCGAAGGGCGGCCTCGCCAAACGCGCCCAGGAGCCACGGCCAGACGGTTCCCTGGTGGTAGGCGCCGTCACGCTGCGCGGGATCCCCCCGGTAGCGGCCCCGGTAGGCGGGATCGGCGGGCGAAAGGGTCCGCAGGCCGCAGGTGGTGAGGAGCTGTTCCCGGACGGCCCGGACGACGGATGCCTGTTCCGCCGGTTCAAGGGGCGAGAACGGGAGGGAAACGGCAAAGATCTGATTCGGCCGCACGGCAGCATCCAGGACGCCTTCTCTGAAGACATCGCCGAGGCAGCCATTCAAGGGATTCCAGAAGACATCCCGGAACGAACGGCTTAAGAGCGGGATCGGATCGCCGCCGGAAAACGCCGATTCACCGAATTCCGCCGCCAGATCCCGCGTAAAGCAGAGGGCGTTGTACCAGAGGGCGTTGATCTCCACCGGACAGCCATCGCGGGGGGTGACGGGCACTTCCCCGACGGTGGCATCCATCCAGGTCAGCGCGGTCCGACCGTCCCCGGCGTGAAGAAGCCCCTCCCGATCCATGCCGATCCCGAATTGCGTTCCTTCCATGAACGAGCGGACGATCCGTTTCATGACCGGCCAGAAGCGTTCGCGGATCATGGTCCTGTCGCCCGAAACCCGCAGGAGTTCCTGAACGGCCCGAAAATACCAGAGCGAACTGTCCACGGTATTGTAGGCCTCGGGAACGCCGTCCGCGGAGAAGAAATTGGGCAGAAGGCCGTCCCGTTCGTGCCGGCCGATCTCCGTCAGGATCTCGATCCCTTCCGCGATGCGGCCGGTGCAGAAGCACAACCCGGGAAGCGAGATCAGGGTATCCCGCCCCCAGCTTCCGAACCAGGGATAGCCGGCGATGACGGCCGGCCTTCCCGACGGGGTCGTGATCAGAAAAGATCGCCCGGCGTCCAGCAGGGAGGAGAGAATATCCCTGTCTTCCTCCGGGGCGCCGCCGATTCTTTTTGTGTCGGCCGCCCGGTTGCGGCCCCTGCGGGCCGTTTCGTTTTTCCAGAGCGTGGCTGAATTGGGGACATGATGCCGCATCGTCTCCCCATTAAAACAGACGGAGAGGATTACCGTGCATTTTCCTTCGACCGGCACCTCCAGTATTCCCGGAAGGAAGAGATCCTCCTCCCAGTCGAAACCCCTTTCCCGTTCCTCCGTATATTGAAAACGGTTATACCAGACAGGCGAAGGTGTGAACCGCGACTGGCGGGAGGTCCGGATATAAAGTGGCGGCATCCCCGCGTAGGGTTCGATCCGGAAACCGTTTTCGATTTCTTCCGCCCGATCCCGGAGGAAAGGGTTTTTGTGGGAGAGCTCGTGATACCCCCGGAAGGCGAGGAAGGGCTTCAACCGGAGGATGCCGCCCTTCGGACACCGCTCGATCTCGTAACGGACCAGCAGGGTCCCTTTTCCGCGGGGTATCAGGATGGATTTTTTCACCGTGGTCTTGCCCGAGCGGCTGATGAAACGGGGGCAGGTGTCGAGGAGGAACTCATCCAGAACAGGGTAACCTTGGGGGAAAAGAACGCCAGGATAGCGATGCGCGCTCAGAAAATGTTCTTCCTCTCCAACCTGAATGGAGTCCTCCAATTTGGAGAGGAGAACATGCCGCCCCTCCGGCGTCCGGAGATTGGCCACCAGCAGGCCGTGGTAACGCCGCGTGTGGCGGTGCTCCAGGGTGCTCGATGCGTATCCCCCCTGTCCATCCGACTCAAGCCACTCCCGGGTGTCATCCGGAGACCGGATCTCTCGAAAGTCGATTCGGATCATATTGACCTCCTGTCTTCCGGGGACATGATGCGATCCCTTCGGGCTTCCGCATCACGTCCCCGTCATGTGGGGCGATCTCTGCGGGCTTCCGCATCACGTCCCCGTCATGTGGGGCGATCTCTGCGGGCTTCCGCATCACGTCCCCGTCATGTGGGGCGATCCCTTCGGGCTTCCGGAACACGTCCTTGCGTTTCTTTGTTCCGGGGACACGTTCCGATTCCTTCGGACTTCCGGAACATGTCCCTGATGTTTCACTACGGGCTTCCGGAACATGGACCCGCCGCCTCGCGCATATTCCGCGCGAGCAATGATCGACGCAAAAACTACTGGGGCATGTTGACGGCTTCGACGCCGGCCGGCGGCTTGAAGGTGAAGAATTTTTCGGAGACACCCGTGTTGGTGCGGATGTCGCTGAAGCGGAGGCGCGTGGTATTTCCATAGTCGTCGTTGAAACGGCACTGGAGGATCAGGAAGGTCTTTCCGTCAACGGTCAGATAAAGCCGGTCGAAGCCGGTTCCCTTTTCCTTCGCTGTCAGGGTGAGGAGGTAGTTGCCCTCTTCGTCCAACGGGGTGTCCCTGGTGAAACGGAGCTGAAAATCTTCGGAGAGGCTGCCGATACCGGAGAGGAATTTGACGGCCAGCCGAGACCGGTAAACATCCTCGGCGTTCTGGACATAGACCATCCGGTCCTCGGCGACGTAAAGCCAGGCTGTCCGGGCGTTGATGACCAACTTCTTCTCCTTCGGTTTTACATAATCCCACAGCATCATCTTCGGGTTCTTGATCCAGACCGTCCCCTCCTCCCGCTCGGTCTTTTTCATCGATTTGATCGTGACCTCCTGGATGAACCGTGCCTTCAGGTCCGTCGTTTTTTCATAGACCTCCTGCGTCTTTGCGGTCAACTGCTCCAGTGAAAGAATCTCGGCGCGGAGGGGCTGAGCCGGGAACAGGGAAATCGCGATCCAGAGGAGGGCGATTCCCGCCATCCGTGCGGCAAGGCTGCGATTTTTCGGGGGGGAAAATAAAGCCGGCCGAGGGTGCGAAAACGGCACAGAAATTTCCGGCGGTTTACAACCCGGGGAGGAAAGGCTGTAAATGGCTGGGATGGCGGTATGATTTTGTAAGTAGCTGAAATAAATGTACATCTCTATGCCTGCCCCTTGTGCAAATCGATAGAAAATCGTGACATTTGAAGAGTTACAAAAGTTATCAACAACATTGTCCACAACCTTTTCCACATCTCTGTGGATTCCCTTCCCAAGTTCCCGGATCAAGGGAAATATCGGGATTGGACCATCCCGTCAATCCGCGATCTTCAGGCGCCATCCGAACGGGTCATCCTTCATCCCGTACTGGATTTGGAGGATCTCGTTGTAGAGCCTCTCCGTCAACGGCCCTGTCTTCCCGCCGCCGATCGCATGTTCCACACCTCTGAAATAGATCTGGCCAACCGGTGAGACGATGGCCGCGGTTCCGGAGGCGAAGGCCTCCTTCAGGGTGCCTCCGGCGATTGCGGCCATGACCTCATCCATCGCAAGGCGCCGTTCCGAGACCTTCACGCCCCAGCTTCCGGCCAGTTGTATGACCGAGTCCCGCGTGACGCCGGGGAGGATCGTTCCCTTCAGGGGAGCGGTGATCAGCTCATCGCCGATCAGGAAGAACATGTTACTCGTCCCCACCTCCTCGACGTATTTCCGCTCGATCGCATCGAGCCACAGAACCTGTGTGTAACCCATGTCCTTGGCAATTTGGCTCGCATAGAGACTGGCTTCATAGTTGCCGCCGGCCTTGCAGAAACCGGTTCCACCGGGGACGGCCCGGCAATACTCCTCCGTGACGTAGATCCTGGTCGGGGAGAACCCCTCGGGGTAGTAGGCTCCGACCGGTCCCGTGATGATGAAGAAGAGGTATTCGTTCGACGGATGAACGCCGAGGGCCGGTTCCGTGGCGATCATCGTCGGCCGGATATAGAGAGATGTCCCACTGCCGCGAGGGATCCAGTCCCTGTCGACGAGGATCAATTTCGTCAGCGCCTCCAGGATGACCCCCTCGTCGATTTTGGGCATGCAGAGCCTCTCCGCCGAGACATTCATCCGCCGGATGTTCTCCATCGGCCGGAATAGAAAAAGGGCGCCGTCCTTTCCCCGATAGGCCTTCAGCCCGTCGAAGATCTCCTGGGCGTAGTGCAGACACATGGCCGTCGGATCGAGCTGGAGAAGCCGGTAAGGTTCGATCAGGGGATCGTGCCAGCCGCGGCCCGTGCGCCAGGTCATGGTGAACATGTGATCGGTAAAAAACTTTCCGAATCCCAACTTGGATTCGTCGCCCGGTTTTGCCTTCCTTTTTTCAGGGGGGGCCTCGATAACCTTGATTTCCATAAGTCGTCTCCTTGATTGCAAACAACCGTGAGATTGTCAGTAGTTTGGATGCCTTTATCACTAAACAAGCCGGCGATCAAGGCTTCTGTACTGGATGGCCTCGGCGACATGGGAAGAACGGATCGCCGGGTCCCCCTCCAAATCCGCAATGGTCCGGGCGACCTTCAGTATCCGGCTGTGGGCGCGGGCGGAGAGCCCCAACCGATCGATGGCCATTTCGATGAGCTGCCGCGACTCAGCGTCAAGAGGACAGGTCGCGCGGACCTGGCGGTCGGTCATCCTGGCATTGAAGAGCGTGTCATTGCCGGCGAAGCGGTCTTTCTGGATATCGCGGGCTCGTTCTATCCGGGACTTGATGGTAATGGACGTCTCGCCCGTCTCCTTTCCCGTCAGATCGCGGTAGCGGACCGATGGAACATCTATATGAATGTCAATCCGGTCGAGGAGAGGGCCGGAGATTCTTCCCTGGTAAAGGCGGATCTGCTGGGGCGTGCAGCGGCAGGGGCGGCTCCGGTCGCCGAAATAACCGCAAGGGCAGGGATTCATCGCCGCGATGAGCATGAAGCGGGCGGGAAAGGTGGCCGTCTGGGAGGAACGGGTGATCGTGACCTTGCCGTCCTCCAGCGGCTGGCGCAGCGCCTCGAGGACATTCTTCCGGAACTCAGGAAGCTCGTCGAGAAAAAGGACCCCGTGATGGGCGAGGCTGATCTCCCCGGGCCTCGGTACGTGGCCTCCGCCGACCAGACCGGCGTCGGAAATGGTATGGTGTGGAGAGCGAAAGGGGCGGGTTCCCAGGAGGGCTTCTTTGCGGCCCAGAAGGCCGGCGACGGAAAATATTTTTGTGGTTTCGATGGCCTCCTGGAGAGAGAGGTCGGGGATGATCGTCACGAGTCTCTGGGCGAGCATGGTCTTTCCGGAGCCGGGAGGACCGATCATGATGAGGTTGTGCCCCCCCGCGGCGGCGACTTCCAGTGCGCGCTTGGCCTGTTCCTGGCCGCGGATCTCGCTAAAATCGAATGGGTAATTGCGGCTCTCGCGGAAAAGTTCAACGAGATCGACCCGGGCTTGCGCGATTTCCGTTCGTCCGCCGAGAAATTCCACCACCTCGGAGAGCCGTTCCGCCGGGATCACCTCGATCCCCTCGACCAGTGCCGCCTCCGCGGCGTTTTCCCGCGGGACGATCATCCCCCGGATGCCGAGGGCCTTTGCCTCAAAGGCCGCGGACAGGGCCCCGTGGATCCCCTTCAGGGCCCCGTCCAGCGAAAGTTCGCCGAGGAGGAGATAATCGGCGAGAGGGGCTGCGGGCAGAAGACCCTGGGCGGTCAGGATCGCCACGGCGATGGGCAGATCGAAAGCAGTTCCTTCCTTTTTGATGTCGGCGGGGGCGAGGTTCACGGTCACGTGATGGCCGGGAAAGGGGTAACCGGAGTTTTTGATGGCGGCCTTGATCCGGTCCTTGCTCTCCCTCACGGAAACGTCGGGCAGGCCGACCATCGAAAACAGCGGAAGACCTGCGGCAAGATCAACCTCGACGGTGACGGGATGGGACTCGATGCCGATGACCGTACAACTGATGGCCTTAACGATCAAG
>JAHFBU010000105.1 GCA_023249795.1 Syntrophaceae bacterium | reverse complement strand
CGCATATCGTCAGTGATCGCTTATGAACTGATCCGGCACAACGTTCTTGATCTGTGCGAAGTGATGCCTCTATCGGTTGAGGACTACAGCGCCGTTACCAAACATCTTTCCGAGGAAGGAATTATCGGTGGCGTGACCTATGATGCACTGATCGTTTATACAGCGATCAAGGGGCAAGCGGATCGCGTCGTTACGCTGAATGAAAGCGACTTCCGCAGGATCTATCCTCAGATCGCGGGGCTGATCGTTTCTCCGTGAGTATCTAAAAATGATGACGGGAAGTGAGTATGAGCAGAGCCTGCGGAAACTGGACCTGACGGTTTACCTCTTCGGGGAGCGGGTCCAAAACGTCGTGGACCACCCCCTGATCCGCAGCGGGTGATGATCGCCCGCGGGGTGAACATGAAGGAAAAACAGGTGGCGGCGAAACGGCTGTGCGGGATTGCTATTCCGGGGACATGATGCGATCCCTCCGGGCTTCCGCATCACGTCCCCGATTTTTCCGATCCCTCCGGGCTTCCGCATCACGTCCCCGACATCCCTCCGGGCTTCCGGAACATGTCCCCGAGATCCCGGCTTCCGCATCACGTCCTCGACATTAGGGTTTGAGGATGAAGCGGCAGTCGGCGACGGTTGCTCCCTTCCCCTCCCCGTGGACCAGAAGGGGGTTGATGTCCAGCTCGATGATCTCCGGGTGGTTGACGACCATATCGGAAAGCCGCACGATGTTTTTCTCCAGGATCTCGACATCCCCCTTCGGGCGTCCCCTAAAGCCGGTGAAGAGCTGGTAGCCCTTGATCTCGCGGATCATCCGATGCGCCTCATCGCGGTCGATCGGGGCAAGGCGGAAAACGACGTCCTTGAAGAGTTCGACGAGGACGCCGCCCAGGCCGAACATGATCAGCGGGCCGAGCGCATAGCGGTTCATCCCGAGGATCACCTCGTCCCCCGGCGCTGACGCCATCTTCTGCACGAGAACCCCCTCCAGGATGGCCGCCGGGTCGTAGGCTTTCGCATTGGCCGTGATCCGGGTGAAGGCCTTCTCCGCTTCTTCCTTCGTTTTGATGCAGATGACGACACCGCCGGCATCCGATTTGTGCAGGATCTGCGGCGAGACGATCTTCATGACGACCGGAAACCCGATCTCCTCGGCAATCTTTGCCGCCTCCGCCTCATTCTTTGCGAGCTTCGTCGGCAGCGTGCTGAATCCGTAGCATTTGAGAAGCTCCAAACCGTCCAGCTCGCCCAGGTGCGTTTTCCCGGCGGCGAGACAACGACTGATCACCGCCGCCGCTTCGGTATAGTCGTACGTCAGCGAAAACGGCGGGAGGTGTTCGCGATGCAGCCAGTGGGAAAATTTGTAGAGCACCCCCAGCGCCTTGGCCGCGTCTTCGGGAAACTTATAAACGGGATAGCCGTGTTCCTGGAGGTACTTGACACCGGCGGAGACATCGACCACCCCCATGAAGCAGCAGAGAATCGGCTTGGGGGAGCGGCGGGCGACGCGGACTATCGCCTCGGCCGTCCCCAGGGCGTTCGTCATCGACTGGGGGGTGAGAATGACCAGGGCGCCATCCACCCCGTCGTCCCTGATGACGGCGGAGAGGGCGTTTTCGTAGCGGTCGGAGGCGGCGTCGCCGATGATGTCCACGGGGTTGTGGATGTTGGCCGTGGTCGGAAGATGGGCGGCCAGCTCGTCGATCGTCGCCTGCGAGAACTTCGCCAGTTCAAGATCGGAGGAGATGGTCATGTCGGTCGCCAGAATCCCCGGCCCGCCGGCGTTGGTCACGATGGCCACCCTTTTACCGCCGGGGATCTTCCGCTGGGCCTTGCCGAGGGCGCTTTCACGCTTGTAGGCGAAGGCATTGGCAAAGTCGAAGAGCTCGGCGATGGAATCGGCCCGGATGATCCCCGCCTGTTTGAAAATGGCGTCATACACGGCCTCCGTCCCGGCCAGGGCGCCGGTATGGGAGGCGGCCGCCTGGGCGCCGGCGCCGGTCCGGCCCGATTTGATGATCAGCACCGGGGTGGGCCGCCGGCCGGAGGTGATCTCCTTGACCGCCTCGATGAACTCCCTCCCTTTGCTGAGTTCTTCGAGATAGAGGATGATGACCGATGTTTCGAGGTCGTCATGGAGGTAGAGGAGCAGGTCCAACTCGTCGACGTCGGCCTTGTTGCCGATGGAGATGAATTTCGAGAAGCCGAAATCCCGGTCCGCGGCAAAATCGAGCACCGCGGCGCAGAGCGCCCCGCTCTGGGAGATGAATGATATATTCCCGCTGGCGGGCATCCGCTTCGAGAAACTCGCATTCAGACTGACGTTGGAAACGGGATTGATCACCCCGAGGCAATTGGGACCCACAAGCCGGACCCCGGCATCCCGGCAACGGCAGACAATCCGGTTTTCGATCTCCAACCCCTCGCCGCCGACCTCCCGGAAACCGGCGGAGACGATCACAATCCCCCGGACCCCTTTCTCGATGGACTCCTCCACCGCCGTGAGGCAGGCGCGCGGCGGCAGGATGATGATGGCCAGATCGACGTGGTCGGAAATGGCGTTGATCGTCGGGTATGTTTTCACATTCAGAATCGACTCGGCTTTGGGATTGACCGGGTAAAGGGTTCCCCGGAAGCCGCCCTGGAGGATGTTGGCGAAGATATCATGCCCCACCTTGCCGGGGGTATTCGAGGCGCCGATGACGGCAACGGATTCGGGGGAAAAAATGGCATCGAGGCTGTTCATGTTATTCCTTTCTTCCAATCTGACTCACGGGTTGTAAAGCGGAGCGGTCCGGGCGAGCAGGCGGGACATCTCGTCATGGATCAGCCCGTTGGACGCAAGGATGTGCGGGGAGAGCAGATCCAGGGGAGCGCTGTGCAGATCGGTCACGACGCCTCCCGCTTCCTCGACGAGAAGCACGCCCGCGGCCATATCCCAGGGCATCAGTTTCAGCTCCCAGAAACCGTCAAAGCGGCCCGCCGCCACATAGGCCAGATCAAGGGCGGCCGAACCCGCCCTGCGGACCGCCTGGGCGTTCAACGCCATCGCCTCAAAGTAATTCATGTTGTTGTCCCGGTTCTCCCGGATGTCGTATGGAAACCCGGTCGCCAGAAGGCTCCGGGAGAGTTCCGCCGTTTGAGACACCTTCAGGGGCCGGCCGTTCAAAAAGCCGCCCGCCCCCTTCTGCGCAATGAACAGTTCATCCAGCATGGGGTTGTACACGGCGCCAAGACGGATCTCCCCTTCCATCTCCAGGGCGATGGAGACGCAGAAGACCGGATAGCCGTGCGCGTAGTTGGTCGTTCCGTCGAGCGGATCGATGATCCAGCGAATGCCGGAGCTTTTGGACATCTCCGGGGATTCTTCCGCCAGGATGCCGTGGTCTGGAAACGATGCTCGGATTCGTTCCACAATCAGCGCCTCGGAGAGTTGGTCCGCCTCGGTGACGAGATTGATCTCCCCTTTGTAATGGATGGTATGCCGGTGGTCAATCCGATCCTTTAGAAGCGCCCCGGCCTCCAGGGCCGTCGCCTCGATGAATTTCCGGTATCGATCCATAATCTTCCTCCCTTGAGCAGCGGAACTGCTGCGGTATATCAGCATAAAATGGGATAAAAAACCAGCGGGAACTGGCCCTTTTTTTTGCTTCCGGGCGCCGCAACCCCCATTCATTTTTACTGTTGCGCGGCCGCTGAAACGGTGTTAATGCTATCGCCGGTTTACATGAGGCTGAAGAACGATGGATGAGAAAAAACCCGTTTCAGCAGAGGAGAAATCGCTGCCCCGGCAAGAGACCTTTCCGGAGCTGTGGGATCTGAAGGAGATGCGAGAGGCCCGCGGGCTTTCCCTGGAGGAGCTCTTCGGGAAGACGCGGATCAGCCGGATCAATCTCATGGCGGTGGAAAGCGGCGATTTTGATCGCCTGCCGCCTCCCGTCTATGCGCGAAACTTCATCCGTAAATATGCCCAGGCCGTTGATATTGACGAGAAACCGATCCTCGATCGCTATGAAAAACATCTCGCAAGCCTTGAACCGCCGCCCGAGGAGATAGAGGTTCAAAGACCCTGGCCGGAAACCGGCTACCGTCATCGCTTCCTGATCAGAGGACTTGTTGCCGTGATAGCTGCCGGCATTCTGGTCTTCGCCATCTTCCTCTATGATCAGGGCGGGAAGCCGCCTTCACCCGCCCCTGTCGCGGAATCCGCCTCCCCGGTACAACCGGTCGTACCCGATCCTCCTCAGGCCATGGCTCTTCCAAACCATCCTGATCAGCCCGCGGCTGTTCCCAACGTCCCTGTCCAGCCGGCAGCTGTTCCGAGCGTGCCGGCCCAGGCCGCGGCATCCAAGCCGGTTCCGGCTCCAGCCTCGGCTCCGGCGGAAAAGATCGTCCTTCCGCCCGTCGCGGCCGGGAAGGCGTACAGGCTTCTCATCGAGGCCCGCGAAACCACCTGGATCCGGATCGCCGAAGATCAAAATCCCGCCCGCCAGATCCTCCTCAAGCCGGGCGACAAGGTCGAGCGGACGGCCGACAATTATTTCCAGATCGATATCGGTAATGCGGCGGGAGTCAATCTTTCGTTCCAGGGGAAGCCCGTGGGAAGCATGGGGACGCAAGGTCAGGTCGTTCATCTGCGTCTGCCCCCAAAAGGGTCAGAATGAAAATCGCACTGAATGAGTTCTCATTTGACAATGGGTGGCCGATCGTCTAAGATCGACGCCACGAAAAGAAAGAAAGAGGATGGAAACATATGTTTGGAATAGGCATGCCCGAACTGCTGATCATTCTGGTGATCATCCTGATCGTCTTCGGCGCCGGTAAGCTCCCCGAGATCGGCGGCGCGCTGGGACGGGGCATCAGGAACTTCAAGAAGTCCTCGCGTGAGCCGAACGAAATCGACGTCACGCCTACCGCCGAGAAGAAGACGGAAGAAAAGAAGCCCTGAACCGCGGCTAAAAGGGAACGTCATCCTCGGGCATAAGCCCGTCACCCGCGGATGGGGTGTGCGACGGTTCTCCAAGCGACGAATCGGCGCTTCGCTGACCCTTCGAATCGAGCATCTGCATGTTGGATGCAACGATCTCGGTGGTGTAGTGTTTGACCGCCTCCTTGTCTTCCCAGGCCCTGGTCTGGATGCGCCCCTCCAGGTAAACAAGCTTTCCCTTGACCAGGTACTTTCCGCAGATCTCCGCCAGCTTGCCGAACGTGACGATCTTGTGCCACTCGGTCTTTTGAACCTTCTCGCCGTTTTTATCCTTCCACTGCTCGTCCGTCGCTATCCGGAAATTGGTCACCATCGCCCCATCCGGCGTGTATCTCACCTCCGGATCCGCCCCCAGCCTGCCCACCAGGATCGCCTTATTGATCATGCCGTTCCCCTTTCTGAAACCATAATGATAGTTCCCCTATACACAAGTCTCCCGCCGGTCGCAACACGAAAGTTGCCGACGGGCAGCGAACATTTGTTAGTGGACATCTGTTGACATTGAATGCCCCATGTCCTATATTGTCGTCCAATTTGAGCGGCAATATCGGGTTCATCATCCTGAAAAAGGGTACCATGCAACTGACAGTTCGAGATATTTCAAAATTGGTGAGCGTTTCGGAACGGACAGTTTACCGCTGGATCAAGGACGGGACGATCCCGGCCTACAAGATTCACGACCAGTATCGTTTTAACCGTTCCGAGATCATGGACTGGGCCGCAGCGAACAAGATCGGTGTCTCTCACGAGATCTTCAAGGAGCCCGACGCGGACCAGATTCCGCCCTCACGGTTGACCGAAGCCCTGCGGAAGGGGGGCATCCATTATCGTGTGGGCGGAAAGGACAGGCAATCGGTTTTAAGTTCCGTCGTTGCTCTTTTGCCGGTTCCCGAGGATGTCAACCGCGAATTCCTTCTGCGCGTGTTTCTGGCGCGTGAGGAACTGGGTTCGACGGGAATCGGCGACGGCATTGCCATTCCGCATGCCCGCAACCCCATTGTGTTCAACATCCCCAATTCGATCATCTCCCTCTGTTTTCTGGAGGAGCCCATCGATTTTGCCGCCATCGACGGCAAGCCGGTCAACTGCCTTTTTACATTGATTACCCCGACGGCCCGGGTGCATCTGTTGTTGCTTTCGCAACTGGCGTATGCCTTGAAAGATTCGGCCGTGAAGGATGCGATTTTGAAGCAGGCCTCCAGAGAGGTCCTCCTGGCTGAGATCCGACGCGTGGAGGACGGCC
>JAHFBU010000104.1 GCA_023249795.1 Syntrophaceae bacterium | reverse complement strand
GAAACGGAGCTCCTTTCCCTCCATGTTGCCACACGCCGGGTCGAGCCCCAGGGCTACGAGGCGCGGATTTCCCGCAGCCTCGGCCTGCCAGCAGACCAGGACGCCGGCCAGAAACAGGATGGCCATGACCCCCCAGACGGTCCAACCGTGGCGCCGGTTCCCCACTGTCCGACCGAAGTAGTAGGTTAGCCCCGACGGGATGAGAAAGATTGAGAGGATCTGGATAAAGTTGGCCAGCGGTGTCGGATTTTCATAGGGATGGGCGGCGTTGGCGTTCATGAACCCGCCGCCGTTGGTCCCCAGCATCTTGATCGCCGCCTGGGAAGCAAGCGGCCCTTGGGCGATCGTCTGTGTTTCCATCTTCTTTTCCACCATGATGGGGCGGCCGGTGGCATCCAGGACCGGTTTGCCCAAACGATCCGCCTGCGGGGTCCGGACCGCGTAGGGTTCGACCAGCCGTGCCGTCTCGTAAGGATTGAAGTTCTGGATTACCCCCTGGGAGACGAGGAAGAGTGCGAAGAGCAGGCAGAGGGGCAGAAGGAGATAGAGGTTCACGCGGACCAGATCGGTCCAGAAATGGCCGATCGTGGTTGCCGTCCGTCTGGCGATGCCCCTGGTCAGGGCCGCGGCCACGGCGATCCCGGTTGCGGCGGAAACGAAATTGTGAAAGGCGAGGCCGACCATCTGTGAAAAATAGGAGAGGGTCGATTCCCCGCCGTAATTTTGCCAGTTCGTGTTCGTCGTAAAGCTGGCCGCCGTGTTGAAGGCCAGATCGGGACTCATCGGGCCGAAGCCCTGAGGATTAAGCGGCAGCAGATGCTGGAGGCGCAGGATCGCATAGGTGAACAGGAGACCCGCAAGGCTGAAAAGGATCAGAGATACGGTGTACTGTTTCCAGTCCTGCTCGCTGCCCGGGTCGATCCGGAAGAGTCGGTACAGCAGCCGCTCCAGGGGTTTCAAAACGGGGTCCATCCAGGTTTTCCCCGCCGGATCCAGAACCCTGATCAGGTAAAGCCCCATGGGCTTCGTCAGAAGCGCGATGAGGCCGATGAACAGGGCCAACTGGACCCATCCATGGATGTTCGTCATGATGAAACTCCCTTCCCAATCGATTTCATCTTACAATAGAGTCCAAACACTGCCACGCAATCGGCCTGGCATGAAATGCCAATGGGCTTTCCCGAACCCCTCAGAACATATCGGGCCGAATGACGGCGACCAGAAGGTAGACGATCAGGGCCGCCCCGATCAGTCCCACGAAGATTTCCCACATGATCAAAACCTCTCGCACGCCCAGACAAAGCATAGGCAAAGGACAAAGAAAACGAAGACCACCGAAAGATAGACAAGATCGAGCATCGTTACTCTCCAGCGGGACGATCCGCCCGCCTCAGGGTAAAGGTGAAGGTTGTTCCGTTTCCCTCCCGGCTCTCCACCGTAATCGCGCCGCCGTGGGTTTCGACGATCCGCTTGGAAATGGCCAGCCCCAGACCGGCGCCCGTTTCCGACTTTTGTTCCGGTACCCGAAAAAAATGTTCAAAAATCCGCGGGAGAAACTGATGGGGGATGCCGGCGCCCGTGTCGGAGACGGAAAAACGGACCGTCCGTTCATCAGCCTCGGCCGAGACCGTTATCTGCCCCCCGGGCGCTGTATAGCGAAGCGCGTTGGACAAGAGGTTGGCAAAGACTTGGCCGATCTGCCATGAGTCGGCGCTGACCATCGGCAGATCGCCGGGAATGATTGTCTTCAGTTCCACCCCGCTGTCCTGGGCTGCCCTGTGGAAGGGGGCTACAGCCTCCGTTACCAGCGTCGCAGGAGAGACATCCCGAAAATTCATCTGAAGAATGCCGGATTCCATGCGGCTGATATCCAGCAGGTTCGCCAGGATGCCGTGGAGCGCATCGCTTTCATCGCGGGCCGCCAGCAGGAGTTCCACCTGTTTTTCGGTCAGAGGTCCGACCTTCTCTTCCAGCAGCAGGTGAATGGCCATCCTGATCGAAGTCAAGGGGGTCTTGAGCTGATGCGATACCGTGGAGACGAGATTGCTTTTCATCTCCTCCAGGCGGCGCGGCTCCGTCACATCCTTCAGGATCAGAACCACCCCCGTCAATTGTCCTTCCCGGTTTTGGATGGGCGCGGCATCGAAGGAAAAATAGCGCTCTCTTCCATTCACGAACAGTTGAAGGACCTTTTGCCTTTTGCCAAGCTGGTCGGAAACGCCGGCAACGACATTCTGGAACAACTCGAACAGCTCGCGATACTTAAGGTCCTTGAGGTGATTACCCGCCTTGATTTCAAAAAGCTTGCGTGCGGCTTCCGTCGCTATCTCGACCTTTCCCTCCAGATCCACGATGGCTACGGCTTCGGACAGGCTGTCGAGGGTCTCCTGAGTCGCCTTTTGGGTGCGGATCAGTTTTGCCTGGTCGCTGCGTCGGAATTCGCGGAGACTGGCAGCCATATCGTTGAACGCTTCCGATAATCGGCCGATCTCGTCCCGAGAGCCGGTCTGCACGACGAGGTCCAGGTTTCCGCCCCGGATCTCTTCGGCGGAGCGGATCAGACGGTTGATGGGCCGCAGGATCCACCGTCCCGTGAAAAAGATGAAGGCCACGGCGATCAGAACGCCGAAAGAGAGCAGGAGGTACATCCGCTGCCCGGCCACGGCAGCCTGCCTTCTTGCCTTTTCGTTGGCATCGTTCATGTTGTTCTGGTTCATTCGCAGGATCTCATCCGCTGTGTTTTTTGTCTGTTGAAATAGCGGCAGAACCTCCCGGAAATACCGGTTGCGATGCGATTCGTTAGAGGGGGGCTTTGGCTTGATCCCGTGCAGGGCTTCCCTGTAACGGGCGAAGAGGTTCTTGAGGGCCTCGGCTTTTTCACCTTCTCCATGGACGGTGATGTTGTTCAGCTCGACCCGCAGGGCCGTTTCGAACCGTTCTTCATTTGCACGGATCAACTTTTGCCCCTCCTCGTCATACCCCAGAAGGACGAAGAGGATGCCGCTGTCCATGCGTTCCAGGGCTTCCTTCATCTCCTGGCAAGCCACGACGCTGCGGTAGTTCTCGCGCAGGATTACGTCGATGGATTGCCCGAGTTCCCGAAACTGGAAAATACTCTGGCCGCCGATGATCAAGGTGATCAACAGCAGCCCCCCGAACCCCAAGGATAGTTTCCGGCGCAGTCCGAACATGGCTTTGTCCTCCCTGTGAGGTTTTGAGAAAGGAGCGTGCCGGCATGGGTCATCCATACCGCGATGATTCTACGAGCTATTTATTTGGCAGGTTGGCGCACCTCCTTGCAGTTCGCAAAAGTTCCGCCAGAAGGGATTGCAGGATGCAAGGATCTTCAGATGCCGTATTGTTTGCGGCGGCGCCAGAGGGTGGCCTGGTCGATGCCGAGGATAGCGGCCGCCTCCTGAAGGGAGCCGGCATCGGTCAGGATGCGCCGGATGTGCTCCTCTTCAATCCGGTCGAGGCGCAGGGGGTCTCCCAAGCGGATCGAGCGATCGGCGGCGCGCAGGTTCTCCGGCAGGTGAGGCACGTCGATCCTCTCCCCCCGGCAGAGGATGACGGCCCTCTCGATGACGTTTCTCAATTCGCGGATGTTTCCGGGCCAGCCGTAATGCGTCAGGACATCGATCGCTCCGTCGGTGAAACCCGCCACGGCCCGGTGGCAGCTCCGGCCAAAGAAGACCACGAGGCGCTCGGCCAGGGCGACCAGATCCTCCGGCCGCTCCCGCAGCGGCGGGAGCACGATCTGGATCACGTTGAGCCGGTAGAAGAGGTCCTCCCGGAACCGGCCCTCCCGAAGGGACTTTTCCAGGTCGACATTCGTTGCCGCGATGATCCTGACGTCGGCCCGGCGCGTCACGAAGTCGCCGACGCGCTCGTATTCCTTGTCCTGAACGAACCGCAGGAGTTTCGGCTGGAGTGTCAAGGGGAGGTCGCCGATCTCGTCCAGGAGCAGGGTTCCGCCTTCGCAGGCGCTGACGCGGCCGGGGTTGTCGCGGATGGCGCCGGTGAAGGCCCCCTTCGCGTGGCCGAACAGTTCGCTTTCCAGAAGTTCCGGCGACAGGGAGGGGCAGGACAGCACGCTGAAAGGGTTGTTCGCCCGTTGGCTCCAGCCGTGGATGGCCCTTGCCAGGACCCCCTTGCCCGTGCCGCTCTCTCCTCTCAGCAGGAGGGTCGCATCGGTGGGGGCCGCCTCGCGGGCCAGGCTGACGGCGAGCGTCCCAAATCCTCCCGCAGGGAGGCCACCTTCTGTTCCAGCGAACGCATCTCGAAGACCTTGTGGACGGCGAGTTTGATCTGTGCGGGCGTGAAGGGTTTCGGAATGTAATCGGTTGCGCCCCGTTTGACGGCATCGACGGCGGTGTCGATCGAGGCGTAGGCCGTAATGACGATGATCCGCAGCCAGGGCGAGGTGTTCAGGAGGGCGGGAATCAGGTCGATCCCACTGGCGACACCCAGACGCAGATCGACGAAGGCGACGTCGAAGGAGCGGCGGGAGGCCTCAGCCAGGGCCTCTTCGGGATTGCCCACCGCCGTCACCCGGTGTCCTTCGGTCTCCAGACAGACGGACAGCATCTTGCGGATGTTGGCCTCGTCGTTGACGATCAGGATGGCGAGTGTTGAACCCCTCGATTGAACCATGCTCATCGCTTATGCTACCTTATCCTTTTCTCATAATTTCAAGAAACTTCCTTCTGTTCGTCTCAATATCCACTCCCCCGGCGGAACCCTTGTCCAGCCTGCGGCAATAAGCAAATATGCTGTCCACATAGGTAAAATTTGTCAATTTTGAGAGGGCCCTGTGAAGCAGGATATCATCCCATCCGTAATGTCCCCGAAACCCCTCATCGAATTTACCGGCTCTCAAGAAAATAGATTTGGTCATAACCCCGAACCAAGTGAGCCCATCCTTCCAGCCGGGATGAATTCCATGAGGAAGTTTTACGCAGCCAATTCCAACTTCGCTTCCATTGGAGATGGTTCTTTCCAACAGGCTCTTCATATCATCGGAGGAAAAGGAAATATCCACATCCGTGAAGCCAATCCACTCTCCCCGTGCAATATCAGCCCCCCTGTTCCTTGCCACGGTCATATTGTATGGGGTCGGGTCATCCAGTCGAAGGATGGAATACGGGAACTTGAATTTCCCCAAATTCTCCATGTGCCGGGGACTGCAATCATCGACGATGATCACCTCAAAATCACAAAATGAACCTTCTTCTAGTTTCTCTAATTTATAAACAAGGAGATCGGCATTTTCTTCCCGGACAGGGATAATTATGGAAACCATAGGCATTCTTAATTATTATTTAGAAGTTGCTTCTATATGGCCTGAGTATAAGGGGCGGGGTCTTGAGTGTCAATGCGATTTTAGCAGGCAACCTGAAAGATATCGGGTGCGATAACCCTCTTGGTGGGGTACCTGTTGACAGGCTGCAAAGCTTCATTCTATAATCGTTCCCAAAAGTTTGACAGGATAGCCGGTCTTCGAGATGGAGATGCCGAGCGGGTATTTATTGCTTGCTTTCTTGCGTCAAAGGTAATATCAGGGCCGACCTTATGATAATACGGAGGTTTTTGATAAAAGAAACATGACGTCCAGAATTGCAGTATCCAATTTAAGCCGGGCTGATGACTATACCCTTCTCCTCAACGGCCAACCCCGGATAACGGTTCACCCCTTGAAGTCGGGTGAGATCAGCGTCGAGGCCGGGGAATACGAACTCTCCGTGAAAGGCGAAAACGAAGAAGGCCTTCCCAGCGCATGCAAGCCCATCCTGATGAAGATCGATGACGGGCGGGCCGTTCGTTTCAACATCGAGGCCAGGCATCTCTCCATCGGTATCTACGATGAAACCGGTGCGCAACTCAACGCCGTGCACGGATTCCTCTGCGGACTTATCGCCGACGGCGTTTACGTTGATAACCCGATCTCATGAAATCCGCCTCTGAACCCGAAAACAGGGAATCCTCCTCCATTCAATGGCGCCGGCGCCTGTTCGGCGCCCCCAAGGATCTTCACGAGCGAAGTCTCTTTCAGAAGATGTCCCTCATCCCCGTCCTGGCCTGGATCGGCTTGGGGGCCGACGGCCTCTCTTCCTCCTCCTACGGCCCGGAAGAGGCCTTCAGGGCCCTGGGCTCCCACGCCTATCTGGTCGTGTTCATCGCCGTCGCCACGGCGCTCACGGTCTTTGTCATATCCTATGCCTATGCCCGGATCATCGAGCA
>JAHFBU010000103.1 GCA_023249795.1 Syntrophaceae bacterium | reverse complement strand
AATCGGCTGCCCCTCCTCCATCCCAATCCGATCCATGACGGCGGAGATCCGCTCCGCACCGAATATCCGCAGGAGATCGTCTTCGAGAGAAAGGTAAAAGCGAGACGATCCCATGTCCCCCTGGCGTCCCGAACGACCCCGGAGCTGGTTGTCGATTCGGCGACTCTCGTGCCTCTCCGTCCCCAAGATATGAAGTCCTCCCAGGTCGGCCACACCCTCCCCAAGCTTGATGTCCGTGCCGCGTCCCGCCATATTGGTCGAGATGGTCACCTGACCAGGCTGTCCCGCCTTCGCGACAATCTCCGCTTCCCTTTCATGATTCTTTGCATTTAAAACATGGTGCTTGACGCCCGTCCGGGTCAGGTATTTGCTTAAAAGTTCAGATTTTTCGATGGAAATGGTTCCGACAAGAACCGGCCTTCTTGCCTCATGCAAATGCTTTATCTCATCGATGACGGCAAGAAACTTCTCCCTTTCTGTCTTGTAAATAACGTCCGCATTATCCTGCCGGATCATCGGCATATTGGTCGGAACGACGAGGACATCGAGCTTGTATATCTTTCCAAACTCCTCCGCCTCAGTGTCGGCCGTGCCGGTCATTCCGGCGAGCTTTGCGTACATGCGGAAATAATTCTGGAAGGTGATCGACGCCAGGGTTTGATTTTCCTGTTCGACCTTGACCCGTTCCTTCGCCTCGAGTGCCTGATGGAGACCATCGCTGTAACGCCTTCCCGGCATGACCCGGCCCGTAAATTCATCAACGATGATCACCTTTCCATCCCTGACGAGGTAATCGACATCGCGCCGGAAGAGGGTATGGGCGCGGAGTGCCTGGTTCACATGGTGGAGGAGATCAATATTTTGAGGTTCATAGAGATTCTGCACCCTGAGAGAGCTTTCAACGCGGGCCACCCCTTCTTCTGTCAGGGCGACAGTGCGACTTTTCTCATCAACGGCATAATCGATCTGTATCCGGAGGTTAGGGATGACCTGGTTGACCCTGTTGTATTTGTCGGTTGACTCGTCAGAAGGCCCTGAGATGATCAGCGGCGTCCGTGCTTCGTCGATGAGGATACTGTCCACCTCGTCTACGATGGCGTATTGGAAGTCACGCTGCACGTAGTCATCAAGGCTGTACTTCATGTTGTCGCGAAGATAATCAAAGCCGAATTCATTGTTCGTTCCATAGGTGATGTCGGAATGGTAAGCCGCGCGACGCTCGACATCATCCATCCCGTGAACAATGATGCCGACTTTCATGCCGAGAAAATTATAGATCGGCCCCATCCACTCGGCGTCTCTGCGCGCCAGATAGTCATTGACCGTAACCAGGTGAACGCCCTTTCCCGCCAGCGCGTTTAGATAGAGAGGCATTGTTGCGGCCAGGGTCTTTCCTTCACCTGTCTTCATTTCTGCGATCTTCCCCTCGTTCAGGACCAACCCACCGAGGATCTGGACGTCAAAAGGCCTCATCCCGACTGTCCGACGTGAGACCTCACGAACGACAGCGAAGGCCTCAACGAGGATGTCGTCCTGCAGGGCGCCGTTTGCCAGCTTGTTGCGGAAATAGGGGGTTTTTGCGCGGAGTTCGTCATCGGTCGCCGCCGCCATGGCCGGCTCCAGTAAATTGACCTCATGGAGAATGACGGATAGACGCTTCATCTCTCTGTCGTTTTTACTTCCAAAAATCTTTCTGAGTATGAAATTCAGCATAACATTCCTAAAAAAAAACCGGTGTCAAGACCGGTGGATTTGGTTCACTAACGAGCGGACATTCCGCTTCCGTAAACCTTCAATTCAGATATTTCCTTGGATTGACCGGAACGCCGTTCAACATGACGGCATAATGGAGGTGAGACCCCGTGCTCCGGCCTGTGTTTCCAACATACCCGACCAGATCCCCCTTGTGAACCCTCCCCCCGACAAGAACACCTACCTTGGAGAGGTGGCCATAGAACGTTGAAAAGCCGTGGCCATGATTGATCCGAATCATCCGACCGACATCATTCCGAAGGGAGACTTCCTCAACAATGCCATCAGCCGGCGCGTGGATCGGTTTTCCGAAGCGCGTTGCGATATCAATCGCCTTATGAAATTCACTCTCCCCCCCGAAAGGTGATACCCTTCGGCCGAATTCGGATGTGACCCAACCCGTTACAGGCCAAATCGAAGGAGTCGCGTCCAGAATCGATTTCTTCTCTTGGAGATGCGCCAGCAGGTTTGCAAAACTCTGTTCCCTGGAGAGGACATCATCCATCAGGCGGTCCACCTGTCGACCAATCCCAGCGATCATCGCCTTGTCATCGGTATCAATTTTGGAGCGCAGGCGTGTCTCCTCTCCGGTTGGACCGCCAATGCCGAGGAGTTGATCCTTGTCCCGACCGACAACCAGACTGGCCATGATTCGTATTTTTTTGTCAACTTGCCTCAATTCTTCCATCTTAACAGCAAACTGCTCCACCTTGGCAGCCAGCAGATCCATCTGCTCCTTCTGTTCCACGGTTTGAACTTTCAAACGCTTCAATTCGGCCTGATCCCTGCGGATGTGAATATAATCGTAGAAGCAGTACATCATGATCAGAATAAGTCCCATCATGAAGAAGGAAACACCCTTAACCAGTGTGCTGGAAACACCGATTTTTTTTGCGGAGCTGTCTTTCTTTGGAAGAATCAGGAGTGTGTAGAAATCCTTCGGCATTAAACTTTACCCTTTCGCGCCTTCAGGTCGGTGGCAACCAATAAAAGCGGCCGGAATTTATCATACTCATTTTAAAAGTCAAGCATCGATTTCAGTATAAATTTCAAGATGATTTCGTTCCCGACCCCATGCCCGATTTCGTGCCAGATTTGTCTTGACTTTGAAGCGACGGTTAAGCTAAAGAGCTCAACCACATAGAATCTTGCCGCGTGTCACCAGAAAGGAGCTTTCATGTCGAAATATGAATCAAAATCGATAAGGAATGTTGCCATCATCGGTCACGGAGGAACGGGCAAAACCTCTCTTTGTGAATCCATTTTCTATCTTGCAGGCAAGACGGATCGCCCCGGCCGGGTGGATGAGGGAACCTCCTCCATGGATTATGAGCCGGAGGAGCAGAAAAGACACATCTCAATCAGCTCCGCCACGAACCATATCGATTGGGACAGGCATCGGATCAACCTCATTGACACCCCGGGGGACTCCAATTTCACATTTGACACGAAGAGCTGCCTCAGAATCGTTGATGGAGCGGTGGTTCTCGTTGATGCCGTCGCGGGCGTTGAATTTCAAACGGAAAAAGTCTGGGAGTACGCCGACGAATTCAATCTTCCCCGTCTTTTGTTCATCAGCCGGATGGACCGGGAAAGGGCGGATTTTGAGAAAGCCGTCCAAAGCATCCGGGAGCGTCTGGGCCGGAAGGTCACCGTCTGCTTTCTCCCCATAGGGTCCGAGAATACATTCGGCGGCGTGGTCGACCTGACATCCATGAAGGCCTTCGCGTACGACGATCAGAAAAGGACAGCAAAGTTCATCGACATCCCGGCCGATATGGCCGATGCAGTAAATAAATACCGCGACATCCTGATTGAAGACATCGCCGAAACCAACGATGAGCTGATGAACAAGTACCTCGAAGGCGGAGAACTGAGTCCCGAAGATCTGCAGGCCGGACTCCGGAAGGGCGTTGTTTCCGGCGCCCTGATTCCCGTCACCTGCGGGTCGGCTGTAAAGAACCTCGGCATCCACCCGCTGCTTGATTTCATCGCTCGTTATTTCCCATCGCCGATTGACCGCGGCAGCGTCTCCGGGAAGAAACCGGGAACCGATGCGGAGGAGACTCGGCTGCCGGAAGAATCTGCTCCGTTTTCAGCCCTGGTCTTCAAGACCATTGCCGACCCCTATGCGGGTCGCCTGACCCTCTTTCGCGTTTATTCAGGTACGCTCAAATCCGATTCGACACTTTTCAACGCCTCTCGCAAGCTGACAGAACGGATCGGAAGTCTCTTCTTCCTCGAAGGGAAAACCCAAAAACCGGTCGATGAACTAATCCCCGGCGATATCGCCGCCATTGCCAAATTGAAGGAAACCGCGACCGGGGATACCCTGTGCACGGAAAAATCGCCCATTCTTTATTCCAAGGTTGAACCGCCTCTGGCGATCATCTCTTTTGCCGTGGAAGCGAAGACGCGCGGCGATGAAGACAAGCTGGTCTCCTCGATCAACCGCGTGATCGATGAGGATCCCACACTCGTGTTTCACCGCGATGACCAGACACGGGAGATGATCCTCTCAGGCTTGGGACAAGTCCACATCGAGGTGGTCATCGAGAAGATGAGGCGTAAATTCGGTCTTGAAGTGAATTTGAAGACCCCGAAAGTCCCCTACAAGGAAACAATCAAGGGGAAGACGACCGTTCAGGGACGCTACAAGAAACAGTCCGGTGGGCGTGGCCAGTTCGGGGATACCTGGCTGGATATCGAACCGCTCCCCCGCGGCAGCGGATTCGAGTTTGTTGACCGGATCGTCGGCGGCGTGATTCCAGGACAGTACCGGCCGGCAGTAGAAAAGGGGATCGTGGAGGCGATGGCGGAAGGTGTTGTCGCCGGTTACCCCGTTGTCGATCTGCGCGTTTCTCTGACGGATGGTTCATACCATACCGTCGACTCTTCCGAAATGGCCTTCAAGATTGCGGGTTCCCTCGGTTTCAAGAAGGGGGTCCTCGAATGCCAGCCGACACTGCTCGAACCGATTGTCAACATCTCCATCGAGATCCCCGACGAATACATGGGCGATGTCATCGGCGACCTGAACAGCCGTCGGGGTAAGGTCCTCGGGATGGATTCGCAGGGCCATCACCAGATCATCAAGGGGCAGGTTCCGCTGGCCGAGATCCTTAAATACGCCCCCGATCTCCGTTCCATGACGAGCGGCCGCGGAACCTTCACCTATGAACACTCCCATTACGAGGAAGTGCCATCCTACATCGCGGAAAAAATCATAGCGGAATCCAAAAAGGATGAGGCGTGATATGGGATTCAGGGCCGTCGTCATCACCGTGAGTGACCGCGGATCGCGCGGCGAACGGGTTGATGGAAGCGGCCCGGCCGTTGAAGAGATGCTCCGGCAGATGGGGATTGAAGTTGTCGGCCGGCGGATCATCCCCGACGACAGGGAACTGATCCTCCGGACCCTTCAGGAATTGAGCGACCGGGGCGAAGCGGATCTGATCGTGACGACGGGAGGAACCGGCGTCGGCCCCAGGGACGTAACGCCGGAGGCGACGATCGAGGCAATTGATCGAGAGATCCCGGGAATGGCGGAGGCGATGCGCCGTCACAGTGCGCTCCTCACGCCCCATGCCATGATCTCCCGCGCCGTGGTGGGCATCCGGGGCCGCACCCTGATTATCAACCTCCCCGGCAGCCCGAAGGGGGCTACGGAAAATCTGAGCGTCCTGCTTCCCGCCATCGCGCACGCCATTGAAAAGATCAAGGGGGATGAGTCGGAATGTGCCTCCTGAGGAACTCTTCGACGTTTCTTGTATGCGTCCCTCGCCAGTAGATCCTGCCGCAAATCGGACATCTTCTGAAACAGGTGTTGTTTTGATAGACGTGCGCAGGGACCGCACCTTCCATCCCTTCCTTCACAACCGCCTCCAGAGTTGCATTGCAGCGCAGGCAGAGGGTCAACCGGTCCTTCGGGTCCGGCGTCAATGCGAGCTTATCCAGTATCTCGCCGATCTGTTCATCGACACGGTCGGCCTTGACCACGATGAGACGGTCCAAGCCGACGCCTTCGAGATCCCGCTTCCGCGTCAGGGCGATCCTCCCGTCCCGTCCACCTCTTCGGAGAAAATCTTGACTCATGTCTGCCGGATTCCAGAGGGTGTCGTAACCGAGGATCCGAAGCCATTTTGCCAGTTTTCCCAGATGACGATCGCAGAGAAAACGGGTATTCATGCTATTCCCCGGACGGAAAGCGGTTGAGGGTAAAGCGTCCGTTTTCATAAATGAGGTAGGAGTGATGGATAATCCAGTCGCCAAGAAGCGCAAATGTGGCCGTTCTTGCACCGATCGGTTCTTCCTTAAGAATCGCCTGATGGCAGTGGCCGAGTATGACGGCGTCCATGCCCTGGCGAAACTGTTCGACCGCGAAACCGTGCATCACCTCCACCAGCCTCTCCCGCCCATCCTTGGAGATCCCATGGCTCATCTCCGAGCTGAACCGTCCAAGGCGCCAAAGGAAACGCAAGGGAAGAAGCCGCTGAAG
>JAHFBU010000102.1 GCA_023249795.1 Syntrophaceae bacterium | reverse complement strand
CTCTCCACATCGCCCATCATCCAGGCCAGCATGTCGATATGGTGGCTCGCCTGGTTGGTAAAGACCCCCCCGTCCTGGGCCCACGTCCCCCGCCAGGATTTCGCATCGTAGTAGGCCTGTTCCCGGCACCAGCGGACGCGGACGGTTCCCAGCACCATCTTGCCGAAGCGCCCGGCGTCAACCGCCTCCTTCAATTTTCTCACCGGCAGGTTGTAGCGGTTTTGCTGAACGACGAAGACCTTGATCCCCCGCTCATCGCAGTCGTGAATCACCCGGTCGGCCTCCTCGATGCGAAGCGCCATCGGCTTTTCGACGACGAAATGGCGGCCGCAGGAAGCCAGTTCCAACATCAGCGAGGCGTGGGTTCCCGAAGGGGTCAGGATGGAGAAGATGTCGAATGCCTCCCGTTCGGCCATCTCGTGGGGCGACGTGTACCAGGGCACCCCATTTGCGATTCCGAACGATTTTGCCGCCTCCGGATTGAGGTCGCAGACGGCGGCCACTTCGGCGGCCTCGATCCGCTTGAGGGCGGTCAGGTGCTTCGCGGTGATGGCGCCGCAGCCGACAAGCGCAAATCTGATTTTCCCCGTTTTCATCCCGTCTCCTTTCCGCGGACCGCGCGCCTGAGGACATCGCAGACATAGGCGACCTGTTCGTCCGTCAGTTCGGGAAACATCGGCAGGCTGAGAATCTCCCCCGCATAGCGGTGGGCGACCGGGAAGTCCTCCGGCCGGTGGCCCAGATACCGGTAGGCTGCAAGGCCGGGGAGGGCGATCGGATAGTGGACCCCCGTCGCGATACCCGCCTCATCCAATGCATGCTGAACGGCTCCACGATCCGGCACGCGAACCACATAGAGGTGGTAAACATGCCTCATCCCGTCGGCCTCCTCGGGCGTTGCCACGCCGCTCCCCCGGAGGAGTTCCCCATAGAGAGATGCAATCGCGCGTCTTCTTTCGGTCCATGCCTCCAGGTGTCCGAGCTTCGCAAGCAGAATCGCCGCCTGGAGTCCGTCCAGCCGGCTGTTGACCCCTTCAAAATCGTGGTCGTACTTTTTGATCCGCCCGTGGTTGGCGATCATCCGACACTGGGCGGCCAGAGATTCGTCGTCGGTGACGATCGCCCCGGCATCGCCGTAGGCGCCGAGGTTCTTTCCCGGATAGAAGCTGAAGCAGGCCAGTTTTCCGAAGGTCCCGACACGCCTGCCGTTGATTTGAGCGCCGTGGGCCTGGGCGGCGTCTTCCACGAAAAAGATTTTCCTCTTCCCAGTGATACCCGCGAGCTCCTCCATGTCGACCGGTCGGCCATACAGGTGGACCGGAACGATGGCCTTCGTCCGCGGCGTGATCGCCTCCCGAACCTTTTTCAGGTCGAGGTTGCAGGTCCGTGGATCGCAATCGACAAAGACCACCCTCGCCCCCGTCATCGTGATCGCCTCCGACGTGGCGATGAAGGAATTGGCCGCCGTGATGACCTCGTCCCCCTCGCCGATCCTCAGCGACCGCAGGGCAATATAGATCGCATCGGTACCGTTGCCGACACCGATGCAGTGCTTCACCTCGCCGTAGGTCGCGAAGGCTTCTTCGAAGGCCCGGACATATTTGCCGCCGATAAATGCGGTATCGGCAATGACCGACGCCACGGCCCGGTCAATCTCCGGCTTGATCCCCTCGTACTGCGCTTTCAAATCCACAAACGGCACGCGCACCTGATCTCTCCTCGCTTGGGTTATTTTATCGTCTCCGCGATCTCACGGAAACCGACGAATTCGGCGTCTTTGCCCTTCAGGTAATCGATGATCCATATATACCAATTTTTCCAGGATTGAAAAGCCTCATTGTAATAGCGGTCGTGGAAAAGAAGCGTTAGGAACTTTAGCCCCTTTCGTTCCGCCTCGTCGATGATTTTCCGGGTGTCCTCCACGATCTCCCCGAACGACGCCCGTTGGAGCCTTCCCCCGCCGTAAATCAGATAATCGTCCATGATGTGAAGGGGGAATTCGACGAGTTCTCCCACGCGGTAAGGGTCTCTCGGGGCATAGACGCTCGCATCGAAGCAATAGCCCGCTTTCTCCAGATGGCTCAAGGTATCCGGTCCGGTTCTGAGGTAGTGCATCCGGATGCCGAAGGAGTCAAGACCGGAGAGGGACCGGAACTTCCGATGCTCCTCCCGGATCGCCTCCGGGGAATCGAAGTTTATCCCGTGCACGCCGCAATCGAAACCGCCGTCGATGATCCGCCTGATCCAGTAGGCCGCATCCTCGACTGAATAGGCCAGCCCCTTGCCATTGCTGACGCCGACGAAAAACGTGGAAGGGATCCTACGCTCGCGATTGAAGGCCATGAGTTCATCGAGATTCTGCCACTGGTTGCGGGCCATCCCGCGCAGACGCCGCCCGTACTCCGAGACAGGTATCCGCCCCAGAAGACATTCCATGCCGCTCCGGACGACGAATTTGGGAAGGATCAGATCGCGCCGATGTTCCCACACGGTGAGGTGGTCCACGTCATGGGAGACGATGACCTTCATTAAAAGAGCTCCCGCTTTATGAACTTGAGGAGGATTTCGAGGGGCAGGAAGGCCTTGTTGATCCGGTAGTAGGGAACCAGGTCGCCGCCGAAGGCCCGGAAATATTTTTCGATAGATTCAAACATATTTATTCAATCCGATCTTTTTCAATGCCTCGATCACATTCGCCCGATGATCTCTTTTATAGAAATATCCGCCGCGCTCCTTGACCGCTTCCCGAGGCAAGGGTTCCCACGTCTCGATCAACTCCTGCATCGTCTCTGGCGTATCGGCAAAACGGGCCACACCGTCATCCGTCAGGATCTTGGCATAATGATACCGACTGAGGTTTCGCAGATTGATCATGATATTGGGCGTCCCGAAGAAGGGCGCCTCCAGAGCGCATGTGGAATAGACCGTAGCGTGAAAATCACACTGGGAGGCATACTGGTAGAAATCAAAATCCTGATTGACGACCATATTGGGGGGAAACCCATATGCCTTTTCGTAATCTTTATCAAAGACGCGGGGGATGAAGAAGAAATGATCCCGTGGCCGTCCGGCGGCCACCTGTTTGGCAAACGTAATGAGTTCCTCTTCGACGGTCCACTGCGACGTGATGCAGACCACTTTTCCACCGCCCTTTCGCAGATTTTCAAAATATTTTCGGAGTTTCTCGTTTCTGCTGAGGTTTGACTCGACATGCTCGAGGTAAAAGCTCCCGATTTCACAGACACGGGCCGGATCGATGAAGAAGGGGGAGAGGAACGGTCGGACATGGGCCCCGAAGGTCAGAATGTAATCGGGATAACTCTCCCTGCCGAAGTCCCGGGAAGGGCTGTAAGCAAAGGTTCGATCATTGATGATCCCATGCTGGAGTTCGACAGTCAGGATGCCCAATCGATGAGCGGCGTGGATCACCGCCTGGTGCAGTGATCCATAGTAGCAGTCGACCAGAACCAGTTTCGGGCGCACGCATGCAAAGTATTTTTCAACAGCCCCGGCATAGGCCAGGAAATCATTCACGCGGTTTTCGTATGGAACATGAATCCCTTGGGACCTTTCGATCTCCTCCAGAATATCCCGATTCTCGATGGAATGACTTCCACGGTTGAGCTTCCCCAGAAGACGGAAGATCATTTCGCTGAAAAACAACGAATGACTGTAGTCCCTGACGTTCCGGTGCCTCTGACCCAAAGGATTGAGAACCACGATTAGATCATCTTCCATCAGTTGGATCAGGCGATGGGCGATCTTGTCCGACAACCTCCCCTCAATAATTCGACTTTCCAGGACATCGGTGAACAGAACGTACCTCGGTTTATATAAGAAATTGCCGATCTGCCAGAAGACATTGGCCAGCATGATGGACAGGGACCGGAGCCGGGCAAGCCGCTGCTTGATGGTCTTGCCTTTCGGCTCCGCGGAGACGCCTCCCAGTTCGACCTTCTCATAAAAGGCCCGCGCATAGTCGTTCCGCAGAAGCTGCCAAATGGGAAAGCCCCCCGCCCGGATCTTCTCGACGGGATAGGAGGCCTCGATCTCCTTCAGCCAGTCAACGGCGGATATATTACACATTATTAACTACTCTTCTTTGACATGATCCAAGAGCTCGTGATTGAAAGTACAGCACCCGTTTTCGCTTTAAACCTGTCAGCCAATTGCAGAGACCCCCTGCTCAATATTTCCTGTGACTGCGGATCTATATCTGTGCGGACTTCTAAGAGGCAGTGTCCTACAGACTGGAACAGCCTTATGAAATCGTCATGTCTCAATCTGTTCATGTACATATATCTGTTCCCGGCGTATCGATTCCATTTATCATCTGAGTACTGAAGAAAATTGATAGCCGATATATCGTTATCAGAATGCGAAAAATGATCGCTGTAGTCGATCCTATGAGCGAACAGACCACCATCCCTGATGATTCTGTTCCCTTCTTCGAGAATCCGCTTTACCGTTTCTGACGGAATGTGTTCAAGGACCATGTATGATGTATGGAAATCTATACTCCCCGGGCTCAATGCGGTTTGTGCGGCATCACCCGGCGCCAAATAATGGATGCTGCATAGATCAAGAAACGCACGTAGTGGACAATGATCGCTTTTGCTGAATTGAAGCAGAACATCGAACCTTTTCTTGTTCAGCAACGATCCGAACAGTCCTTGAATCTCTTCTTTGTTGTCGGAGATATATCGAAGACTTTCACTTATCAATTCTGTCTTCACATATGGATTCAAATCTATCGAAATAGTTTGTTCTGCTCCCATCAGCCAGTATGCCAGAGGCATAAGTGGCACCCGTCCTGTTCCAACTTCGAAAAAAACCTTTGCTGAAGGATTGTAGCCCAAGTCTCTAATGCGTTTCCATGTCTCGATTCCGGCAGCGAGTGAACCAACGGGATCAATTCTCCTAAGTCCACCAAAATATCTTTGAATCCAGTAATAAGTGGCATATGAAGCGGAAGATGGAAGAAGGGATACTGTGTTTTGTATATTGGCTTTCAGTTTCCAGTGCATCGTTATTCTCTTTCGCATTCCTTAAAACCGCAACGCGGGACAGCTCTCCGCCCGGGCTCTCTCGACGGGATAGGCGGCATCGATCTCTGTCAGCCAATCAACGGCGTATTTGCCCTTCATCGGCTACACATATGCCGCAAAGGCAGAAACACGAATTATCACCAAATGGTATATCCCCCATCGACAACAAGGTTGTGGCCTGTGACATATGACGACGAGTCGGAAGCCAGAAAGATCAACGCCCCATTGATTTCCTCGGGATTGGCCTTTCGGCCGAGCGGAACTTTACTGCTATACTTTTCCAGGAATGCCTTATTTTCTGCTTCGTGATAAACCCCGCCCGGCGAAATGCAGTTTGCCCGGATGTTGTATTCGCCATAATAAGCCGCCAGATAGCGCGTGAAATTGATCAAACCGCCCTTGGCCGCATTGTAGACACCGTGCGAGTAGATTCTGGCGTTCTTCGCTCCTCCATGCGTGTAAACAGAGTCCAGGTTTGCGCCTTCGTAGATTCTCTGATCGTTTCCGACAATCCCGTAATGGGACGAGATGTTGATGATCGATCCCTTTCGATGCGCCTTCATCAATGGCACGAATGTTTGAACCGTCAGAAACGGGATGGTAAGATTCCCCAGCAGGCCGACATCCCATCCCTCAAGAGATACATCTTCGAACGGCAGATAGAAATCATTCGCCTTCATGGTTGTTGCATTGACCAGTATATCTATCCGTTGCTCTCTCTGTTCGATCTCCTGGCGCAACGCAATCAGTTCCGTCTTGTCGGCAGCGTTCACCTTCAAGGGATGGATCTTTCCTGGACACGCGCCGCACTCATTTTCTGCGCCATCCGTTTCCCTTACACTGATATCGCAGCTATACGTCTCAGCGCCGTATTCCGCCAATGCCAGGCAGAATTGTTTTCCGAGATACCCGTTGCCCCCAAAGACGACGGCAACTTTTCCATCCAGATCATACAGATTTCTCATTCGGTTCCTCCCATCAGTGAAACCCATCTCTTCTGTAACGATGAATCCTCTGCGGCGGTGATGATCCGCATCACATTCCCGCCATCGACAGCAGAACAGTAATCAACGGGCTCTCCCTTGATCAAAGACAAGAATCTCCTTATCTGTTCGTCATACATGAAGTCGGGCGACTGACCCTTCGTACTTAAAATATCTTCTCGCTGACCATCAAGATCTGTAAAGCGAACGACCGCTTCATCAAACAAATAGGACAGGACC
>JAHFBU010000101.1 GCA_023249795.1 Syntrophaceae bacterium | reverse complement strand
TTGTCACGGTGCTCCCTTATTCCGACCTGACGGAATCAAAGAACATCCTCGAAGACTTCATCAAGGATCTTCAGGACTGGGACATCGCGAACTTCCTGGCCGTCGATCGCAAGCAAGCCTGTGCGAGGGATTGTGTCGAATTTTCCATTCTGGCCGGAATTGCCTGCGGAGAACCTGCTGCCGACATTGCTTCCGTCATCAATGCGGCACAAGCCCAACAAATCGAAATTGCCCGGGTTCGTTGTGACTCGAGGAGGTGAGAAAATGAAAAAGTACACCATGGAAACCACGGTCGGCATCTTTCTTGTGTTCGGACTTCTGTGCGTCGGATATATGACGATGAAACTCGGCCATGTTTCCCTGCTGGGGGACAACGCCTATTCTCTCTTCGCCCGCTTTACCACCGTCACGGGGCTGAGAACCGGCAGCCTTGTTTACATCTCGGGCATCGAGGTGGGGCGGGTGGAAAAACTCTCCATGGACCAGGACAAACAGAAAGCCGTGGTGGAGCTTCGCATCCGGAAGGACATCAAGATTTACGACGACGCCATCGCCTCGATCAAAACGGAAGGGCTGATCGGCGACATGCACGTCAGCATCGACCCCGGAGGCGCAGGCGATCCACTAAAACCGGGAGGAACCATTACGGAAACGCAGCCTCCCGTAGACGTCACGGAGCTTATCAGCAAGTACGCCTTCGGAGACGTGACCAAAAAATGACGGCGTCACCTGACTTCTTGCGAGGTTGTCAGAAACAGGCGCACCATTCCATTTGAAAAGAGGGCCACCGTGAATAAAGCCATTATCACGCTAACCATCCTCATCAGCATTGCCCCGTTTCTTTCCCTTCCGGCCCATGCCGGCGCGCCGCTGGACACGGTTCAGCTCAACGTCAACAAGGGGCTTGAGGTTTTGCGCGATCCGAAGCTCAAGGCCGAGTCAGCCATGGAGGTAAAAAAAGAAAAACTCCGGCTGATCTACAACCACCTGTTCGATGATGTCGAACTGGGGAAGCGCACCCTCTCCAGGAACTGGAACAGCATGAATACCGACCAGCGTCAGGAGTTCGTCAAGCTTTTCCGGCAGATTCTGGAAAAGGCCTACGTGGACAAAATCCTGAGCTATAGCAACGAGAAAATCGTTTTCGACAAGGAAACCATGCTCTCGGAAACCCAGGCCGAAATTCAAACGAGAGTCATCACGTCCGCCAACAAGGAGATTCCCATCTACTATCGGGCGATCCTGAAGGACGGTTCCTGGAAGGTCTACGATGTCGTGATCGAAAACGTGAGTCTGGTACTGAATTATCGCACACAATTCAATGAGATCCTGGCAAAAAATCCACCCGAACACCTCTTGGAGACCCTGCGCCAGAAGGTGAAGGGGCAATAGGGCGAACCCTCTCATGAAAGCTTTTCCGTTTCCGGTTCTGCTGTTGGCTTTTGTCGCCGCGGGATGCGCTCACGGCCCCGATATCGCCGTCTCATCGGCGCCGGCCGCGGCATCCCTCGAGATCCGGCAGGAAGCGGCTATTTCCCCCTCCGGACAGATTGCTCTTCCCTCCCCGGAAACCCCGCCCACATCGGAAACCAAAAGCGCCGATGAATTTGGCGATATCGCCGAATTCGACGATATGGACAAGGGCGGCGAAGGGGATAAGGCGCAGATTGCCGACCCGCTGGAACCTTTCAACCGGGTCATGTATCACTTCAACGACAAGCTCTATTTCTGGTTTCTCAAGCCCGTGGCGCAGGGATACAAAAAGGTTGTCCCCGAACCCGCACGGGTCGGCGTCGACAATTTTTTCAAGAACCTCGCCTTTCCGATCCGTTTCATCAATTGCCTGCTCCAGGCGAACTTCGGGGGTGCAGCAAAGGAGCTCGGCCGCTTCACGATCAACACCCTCTGGGGCGTCGGCGGGCTTCTGGATCCCGCGTCGGCGAAGGATATTCATCTGACCCGACAGGATGAGGATTTCGGTCAGACCCTGGGCGCCTATGGAATCGGACAAGGTTTCTACATCAACTGGCCGATTTTCGGTCCTTCCAGCCCTCGTGACACATTGGGGCTGGTGGGGGACACGTTCCTTCGCCCCTTCACCTACCTGAGTCCATGGTATGCCGGGACGGGGGCCAGGGCCTATGACATGGTGAATGATACCTCCCTGAGCATCGGCGACTATGAATCACTCAAGGGGGCCGCCATCGACCCCTATGTGGCGATACGCGATGCCTATGTCCAGTCCCGGTTGAAAAAGGTCAAACAAAAGGGCGGAAACCCGCGGCCGGGGGATTCCGGATCGCAGAGGAAATGAACGAGAAGGAGGCTTCCCTACGAAAAAAATTACATTGCTTCTGATCCTTGCATTCATCATCCTGCTCTCTTCGGGGAGGGCCGACGCGGGAGGACCCTTCGGACCGCCGCAACCCATTGTCAAAGGGGCAGCGGGATTGCATACCGGCATCGGTTACTGGCTTCATGAGGATCGATATCAAGATGACGCGGACCTCATCATCCGGCAGAATCAACTCTACTCGGAGCTGGGTTACGGATCTCAAGACGGATGGGAGGTCTATACCCGCGTCGGGTTGTCCGATTTGAAAGCGATCGATGCCTTCCATTCCGCGGACGCCTCGACAACCACGAATGGGAATGATTTTCAGGAACACTGGAAATTTTTCGGCACGCTCGGGGCGAAGGGTTTCTATCCTTTCAACCGGACATTCGGTATGGGGGTTTTTGTCCAGGGAAACTATTATTTCAGCGACTTCACCGACAATGTGTCGGGAAGCCGCAGCGGCGCTCCTTTCTCGCTCCAACTCCGGGTCAAAAATTTGTGGGATGTGAATGCCGGAATCGGCTTTCAGACCATTCTTCCCCTCGGCATCAGGATTTATGCCGGGCCTTATGTCCGTTATTCGGAAGCCAGGATATGGCCCTCCGCAAACGTCGCCGGACTTGCCCTCGCATCCGGGGAGACGGCCCTCAACAGCAAGAGCCGTTTCGGTGGCTTTTCCGGGATCGAAATCCCGTTGGCCAAAGGATTCCGTCTGGGTATCGAAGGAGAGTATTCCGAAAGGATGTCCGCCGGAGCCGCCGTCACCTATACCTACTGAAAAACATTTAATCACGGGATGACCCATCCCAACCCGCGGGGAGGTGTTTCTTGAAGAATCGCATCGTCATTATCATCGTGCTGGCGCTCCTCATCGGCACAGGGCTCTTTGTCTACTGCGGTCAACGGAAGGCCCGGAATGGAGAGCTGTTCTATTCCGGCACCATCGAGGCCACACAGTCCCACCTGTCGTTCCAGGCGGGCGGCCGCATCCTCAGCGTCCTCGTTCGCGAGGGGGAAGCCGTCGCCAGAGATCAACTCCTCGCCGAGCTGGAACCGGCAGAGTTTCGCACCCGTCTCGAACAGGCGAAGGCCAACCTCGACAGAGCCCTCAAAGGCAGGCAACAGGCGGAGACCCTTCTTGGGGTCTATGAAAAGACCCTGCCCGCCGAAGTGGCGCGTGCCGAGGCGGGCGTCCGCGCGCTCAGCTCACAACTGGACGAGCTCAAGGCCGGCACCCGGACGCAGGATCTCGAACGGGTCAAGCAGGCGATGCAGAGCACAGAGGCCGTCCTCGAAGACGCAAAGAAGAACATGACGCGCTACGAATATCTGTTTAAGAAAGGAACCGTCTCCGAAAAGGAGTGGGATGCCGTCCGCCTCCGATACGAAACAACGCTCAAGGAATACGAGCGGAGCCGGGAGGCTTACGATCTTGCAAAGGAGGGGAGCCGGGTGGAGACGATCCGAACCGCCGAGGCAAGGCTGGCGGAAGCGCAGGCCATCCTGAAACAGGCCCGGAGCAATCTCCCGCGGATCGACGCCGCGCGGAAGGAGGTCGGGGCGGCGAGCGCAAACGTCGCCGCGGTTCGCGCCGCGGCGGATCAGGTTTCGATCCAGCTCGATTACGCGCTGTTGAAGGCGCCCGGTCCGGGCGTCATCACCAGCCGCAACGCAGAGCCGGGCGAGGTGGTCACACCGGGACGGGAGGTTCTGACCCTCTCTCAGCTTGCGACGGTGGACCTGAAGATCTTCGTGGACGAAACGGAAATCGGCAAGGTGAAGCCGGGCCAAAAGGTGGAGGTCCGCGTCGACACCTTCCCCAGCAAGATCTTCATGGGCACGGTCACGTTCATCTCCACCGAGGGGGAATTCACGCCCAAAATCATCCAGACGAAAAAGGAGCGGGTAAAGCTGGTCTATCTCGTCAAGGTCTCCCTCCCCAACCCCGGTCTGGAACTTAAGTCAGGGATGCCCGCCGATGCCTGGTTACGCTGAGCCGGCTGTTTCCGGCACGCCGGGGACTGAAGGCGGAAAAGCAAAAGAACCCTTCGTTCGGATCGAAGGGGTCTCCTGCCGTTTCGGCGCGACCGAGGCGGTTCGCGACGTATCTCTTTCGGTCGAACAGGGCGCAATCTTTGGCCTCGTCGGTTCCGACGGGGCGGGAAAGTCCACCCTGCTGCGGATGGCTGCAACCATGCTCAATCCCGCAACGGGCCGGATCACGATCGACGGTCTTGACGTCGTCGCCGACCGCGCGGCCGTCAAGGATCGGATCGGCTATATGCCCCAGCGTTTCGGCCTCTACCAGGACCTGACGGTTGAGGAAAATATTGACTTCTTCATGGACATCTTCGATATCCGCGGCGCCGAACGCAAGGCACGCAAGGCCCTCTACCTCGGCTTTTCGAACCTCCTCCCCTTTACGGACCGCCTTGCGGGAAACCTCTCCGGCGGGATGAAGCAGAAATTGGGCCTCGCCTGCGTGCTCGTCCACGAGCCGAAACTCCTGATCCTCGACGAGCCGACCAACGGCGTCGATCCCGTCTCCCGCCAGGAGTTCTGGGAGATCCTCGGCCGGATGCGGGAGAACGGGATGACCATCATCGTCTCGACGGCCTACCTCGACGAGGGGGAGCGGTGCGACCGGCTGGGCCTCATGCACCGGGCGGAGCTGCTGGCAACGGCGACCCCGGAGGAGATCGGCTCGCAATTCCCGAGCCTGGAGGAGGCGATCATCGAAAGAATCCGGGAGGCGGATGCGGACCTCGCGCAGGATGCCTTCAAGATGGAGGGGAAAGGCTCGCCGTGATGACCTCTGCCGATAACCACAACGCGGATGCCATCGTCGTCCACGAACTCGAGAAGCGCTTCGGGACATTCACCGCCGTGGACCGCATCTCTTTTTCCGTTCATCCGGGGGAGATCTTCGGATTTCTCGGATCGAACGGCTCAGGGAAATCGACGACGATCCGGATGCTCTGCGGGATACTCACCCCCACGTCGGGGGAGGCGAAGGTTGCGGGCTACGACATCGTCACGGAGTCGGAGGAGGTCAAGCACGCCATCGGCTACATGTCCCAGAAGTTCTCTCTCTACGAGGAGCTGACCCCCTTCGAAAACCTCCGCTTCTACCTCGGGGTGTACAGCGTGCCGGAGAGTCAATGGGCGGAGCGGATCGACTGGGTCTTCGACATGACGCGGCTCGGAGAGGCGCGCAACCGCATGACGCACGATCTCCCGTCCGGGTTGCGCCAGCGGCTCGCCCTTGGCTGCGCGCTGCTCCATCGCCCGAGGATCCTCTTCCTCGATGAACCGACCTCCGGCGTCGATCCGATCACCCGGCGTAATTTCTGGAACTTCATCGGCCAAATCGCCGGGGAAGGAATCACCGTCTTTGTCACGACGCACTATATGGACGAGGCACGCCACTGCGGGCGGATCGTGATGATCAACGATGGGAAGATCGTCGCCACGGGAAGCCCGGACGAGATCGTCCGTCAAACCTGCCCGGGGAAGGCGGAAGCGGACCTCAACGACGCTTTTGTCGCGCTGATGGGAAACCGGGAAAAGGTGTGCACGTGAACCTGAGAAATATCCGGGCAATCGCCCGCAAGGAGATCTACCACCTACTGCGGGACTTCCGGAGTCTCTACCTGGCCTTCGCCCTGCCGCTTCTGCTGATCCTGCTGTTCGGCTACGCGCTCAGCCTCGACGTGGAGCATATTGAAACGGTCGTCGTCGATCAGGAACAGACGGACCTGAGCCGCGATTTCATCCGCCGCCTCGGAGCCTCCCCCTATTTCCGGATCGCCGCCCGGCTCCCCGACACGCGCTCCGTTACGGAGGCGCTCGATCACGGCCGGGCGACACTGGCCGTGATCATCCCTCCCGGCTGGACCGCCGACCTCAGGTCGGATCGGGAAACCACCATCCAGATCCTGCTCGACGGG
>JAHFBU010000100.1 GCA_023249795.1 Syntrophaceae bacterium | reverse complement strand
CGGTCATCTCGACGAACGGGACGCTGATCACCGAGGAGAAGGCGAGGGTCTTTAAGGAGATCGGCCTCTCCTACGTCGGCGTGAGCCTTGACGGAACCGAAGCGACGCACGACCGCTTCCGGGGAACCTCCGGGGCCTTCGCCGCGGCATTGAAAGCAATCCGGATCTGCCGGGACATGGGGATCAAGGTGGGTGTCCGCTTCACGATCAACCGCCACAACGTCGCCGACGTCCCGGCGATCTTCGACCTGCTCGAGGCCGAGAACGTCCCGCGCTGCTGCTTCTACCATCTCGTCTATTCCGGGCGCGGCTCGAAGCTCGTCGAGGAGGATCTGTCTCATGCCGAAACAAGGGCTCTGCTCGATATGATCATGGACCGGACGCGTGACCTCTTTGACCGCGGGATCGGCAAGGAGATCCTCACCGTGGACAACCACGCCGACGGTCCCTATCTCTATCTCCGGCTGCTCAAGGAGAACCCGGCGCGCGCGGCGGAGGTGCTGGAGCTTCTGCGGATGAACGAGGGAAACAGCTCCGGCCACGGGATCGGCTGCATCAGTTGGGACGGCGAGGTTCATCCCGACCAGTTCTGGCGGGGGATCTCCTTCGGGAACGTCCGGAAACGCCCGTTCAGCGAGATCTGGACGGATACGAGCAATCCGCTCATGGCGAAGCTCAAGGACAAGCGGCCGCATGTGCAGGGACGCTGCGCGACCTGTAGCTGGCTCTCCGTCTGCGGCGGCAATTTCCGCGCCCGCGCCGAGGCGGTGACCGGAGAGATCTGGTCCCCCGACCCAGCCTGCTTCCTGACGGACGAGGAGATGACCAGATAGGGGAACGGAAGCGGGGGACAGCCCCCATCGGTGACAGTGAAAGGAGAACGATCATGCAATTTCCAGAATATAGGCCGCGGAGGCTGAGGAAGAATGAGAATTTCCGGAGGATGATCCGGGAGACGAAGCTCTCCGTGGATAATCTGATCTATCCGCTCTTTGTCGTGCCGGGCGTGAAGGTAAAGAAACCGATTGCCTCGATGCCGGGCAATTTCCAGATGTCGGTCGATCACATTGTCCGGGAGGCGGCGCGGATGAAGGAGCTGGGGATTCCCGCGGTCCTACTCTTCGGGATTCCCGAAAAGAAGGACGAGATCGCCTCCGGGGCGCTGGCGAAGGACGGCGTGATCCAGCGGGCGATTAAGGAGATCAAGAACAAGGTTCCCGACATCCTCGTCATCACCGACGTCTGCCTCTGCGAGTACATGAGCCACGGCCACTGCGGGATGATTGAGAAGGGCGAGGTGGCAAACGACCTGACCCTGGAGGTTCTGGCGGAGCAGGCCGTCTCCCATGCAAGGGCGGGGGCCGACATGGTCGCCCCGTCGGCGATGATGGACGGTCAGGTCGGCGCGATCCGGGAGGGGCTCGACGAGGCGGGCTTCGATGCCGTTCCGATCATGGCCTACTCGGCGAAATACGCCTCCTGTTTCTACGGACCATTCCGGGAAGCGGCGGAGAGCGCCCCGGCCTTTGGCGACCGGCGGGCCTATCAGATGGATCCGGCCAACGGCGACGAGGCGATCCGCGAGATCACCCTCGATGTGGCTGAGGGGGCGGACATCATCATGGTGAAGCCCGCACTCGCCTATCTGGATGTGATCCGCCGGGCGAAGGAGGAGTTCGACCTGCCGCTTGCCGCATACAACGTCAGCGGTGAATTCGCGATGGTCAAGGCGGCGGCGCAGATGGGCTGGATCGACGGCGAGCGGGCGATGATGGAATCGCTGACGGCGATCCGCCGCGCCGGGGCGGATATCATCATCACCTATTTTGCCCCGGAGGCGGCGCTGATTCTGGGGAGGTAGGTTATCATTCCTGTGCCGCTCAAGTATTCCGGGGACACGTTCCGATCCCTTCGGGCTTCCGGAACATGTCCCCGACATTCCCCATATTTCCGGGGTGACGATTATTTAAACGGAAGAGAAATGAATCAAGCGAACAACCATATCCTGCCCCACAACCTCCGGATGGTTGCCTGGGAGGTGACGCGGAGCTGCAATCTGGCCTGCGGCCACTGCCGCGCCTCGGCCGAGCGAGGACCATACGAGGGGGAACTGGATACCGAAAGATGCAAGCAGCTTCTCGATGAGATCGCGGCGGTCGGCAAACCGGTCATCATCCTGACCGGCGGCGAACCGCTGCTGCGCCCCGATATCTGCGAGATCGCCGCCTACGGTGACGGCAAAGGGCTCCGCATGGTCCTTGCAACGAACGGGACCCTGATGACCGAAGAGGTTGCGGAGAATCTGATCCGGGCCGGGATCAAGCGGGTCAGCGTCAGCATCGACGGTCCGGATGCGGAAAGCCACGACGCCTTCCGCGGCGTTCCGGGCGCCTTCACAGGCGCGATGGCGGGGATCGAGGCGATGAAGCGGGCGGGTCTGGAGTTCCAGATCAACACAACGATCACGAAGGCGAACCTCTCCCGGATTCGTGAAATCCACGACATGGCGCACAACATCGGAGCCGCCGCGCATCATATCTTCCTGCTGGTTCCCACGGGGCGGGCCAAGGAGCTGGCCGATCAGGAGATCACGCCTCTGGCCTATGAGGAGACGCTCAACTGGTTCTACGAGGAGAGTCTCTCCTGCGCGATCCAGCTCAAGGCGACCTGCGCGCCGCAGTATTACCGGATTTTCCACCAGCGCCGGAAGGAGCGGAGCAATGCGCCGGAGGGAAGACCGGCGGCCGGTGCGGAAGGACATCCGCTCCATACGATGACCCGCGGCTGCCTCGGCGGGAGCGCCTTCTGCTTTATCTCCCACACGGGACAGGTCCAGCCCTGCGGCTATCTGGAACTCGACTGCGGCCGGTTGACCGAGAAGGGATTCGCGGAGATCTGGAACGAGTCGCCCATTTTTCAGGATCTGCGGGATCTCGGCAAATACAGGGGCAAGTGCGGCCGGTGCGAGTTCATCCGCGTCTGCGGCGGTTGCCGGGCGCGCGCCTACGAGATGTCCGGAGACCACCTTGCCGGGGAGCCGTTCTGCATCCATGAGCCGGGAATTGCGAGACAGGGGTTAAAGGATGGATGATATTGACCGGAAGCTTCTGAACCTGATCCAGGAGGAATTTCCGATCTCGGTCTCTCCCTGCGCGGAGGTGGGCGCGCAGATCGGCATTGGCGAAGATGAGGTTCTGAAACGGATCGGGAGACTGAAGGAGGAGGGGATCATCCGGCGGATCGGCGCGGTCTTCGATCTCCGGAAGCTCGGCTTTGCCAGCACCCTCTGCGCCGCCCGTGTTCCCGAGGAGAAGATTCGGGGATTCGTCGAGATGGTGAACGCCCGTCCCGGCGTGACGCACAACTACCGGCGCGACGACGACTACAACGTCTGGTTCACGCTGATCGCCCCGGGTGAAGATGCGCTTGAAAAGGCGCTGGCAGAGATCAAACAGACGACGGGGATCGACGACATCCTGAGCCTGCGCGCGACGAGAACGTTCAAGATCAACGCAAAGTTTGATGTGTGATCGTTCGAGTTCGTAAGAAATCGTCACCCCGGCGGAAGCCGGGGTCCAGAGGTCTTACGACCGCCGGGAATTTCTGGATACCGGCTTTCGCCGGTATGACGGTGGTGGTTTTTCGATTTATTGTGGGCTAATGGCGTGGAGACGCCGGTGTTTCGGGGACACGTTCCGATCCCTTCGGGCTTCCGGAACATCTCCCCAGCACCAAAGCCAAATCCGCCTTTTGAAATGTGAGGATATTTAATGACCGAGGGGACGAAACGCCCCAAGCTGGTGCTGGTGGACGGGAACAACTACCTGTTCCGCGCCTTCTATGCGATCCGGGAGCTTTCAAATTCAAAAGGTTTCCCGACCAACGCCATCTATGGCTTTACAACCATGCTCATGAAGCTCCTGCGCGATCAGGAACCGGATTGCATCGCCGTCGCCTTTGACGTCAAGGGGCCCACCTTCCGGCATGACGCCTTTGAGGATTATAAGGCGACGCGCAAGGCCACCCCCGATGCTCTCATTCCCCAGATCCCGTTCATCAAGCAGATTGTCCGCGGTTTCTCCATCCCGGTCCTCGAACAGCAAGGGATAGAGGCGGACGACATCATCGGGACGATTGCCCGAAGGCAGGCGGCCGCGGGGATGGAGGTGATCATCGTCTCGGGGGACAAGGACATGATGCAGCTCGTCTCGCCGGACATCCTCATGGTCGATACGATGAAGGAGAAGGTTTACGATGTTGCGGCCGTTAAGGAACGGTTCGGCGTCGGTCCGGAGCAGGTCGTCGAGATCCTCGGCCTCATGGGGGACACCTCCGACAACATCCCCGGGGTCCCGGGGATCGGTCCGAAGGGGGCGCAGCGGCTGATCGAACAGTTTGGGAGCATCGACGAACTCCTTGCCCATCCCGAGCAGATCCACAATGTCAAGACCCGCGAGGCGATTCTTCAGAATATCGATCAGGCGAGGCTCAGCCGGGATCTGGCGCAGATCCGGACGGACGCGGAGTTTGAATTCGACCTGGATAAGTGCCGCCGGCGCGAGCCGGATCGGGAACTGCTCATATCGCTCTTCAAGGAGTTCGAATTTTCGTCGCTTCTGCAGGACCTCAAGATCCGTGAGGAGGAGATCGCCGGCGACTACCGGATCTGCCGGAAGCCGGAAGAGCTGGAGGCTCTGGCGGCACGGCTGCGCGAGAGCCGGGCGTTTTCCCTGGAGCCGCTCCTCTCGTCGCCGGAGCCGATGCGCGCCGCACTCATCGGCCTGGCCGTGTCGCCCACACCCGGCGAAGGCTTCTACATCCCCATCGCCCATGACGACGGCACGCCACAGCTCCCCGAAAGCGCGGTCCTCACGGCGTTCTTGCCATTCCTCTCCGATCCGGCGGTTCTCAAGCACGGCCAGGATCTCAAGACCGCTCTTATCGTTCTTTCCGAACGCGGCGTTCCCGTCCGGGGCCTCGGCTGCGACACGATGGTTGCCTCCTATCTCCTTAATCCGGCAAGGCACAGTTTTGAACTCGCCGATACGGTTTTAGACCACCTCGGCCGCCGGGCGCCGTCGGCAAAGGAGCTGGTCGGAAGCGGTGTGAAGGCCGTTCCGGCTGCCTCCATTTCCGTCGAGAAGGCGGCGGCGTACGCGGGCTGCAGGGCCGATGCCGTAATGTCGTTGGCCGGGGAGCTGACCGGGAAGATTGCGCAGGCGGGTATGAAGGAGCTCCTCGACGACGTGGAAATGCCGCTGGTTGAGGTTCTCGCCGCGATGGAACAGAAGGGGGTCCTCCTGGATTTGACCCTTCTTCGGACCATGTCCCTGGAGATCAAACAGCTCCTCGAACTTTCGGAGGAGAAGATTCACCGTCTGGCCGGGGAGAAATTCAACATCAACTCCCCGAAGCAGCTTCAGACGATCCTGTTCGAAAAACTGGGGCTGCCGCGAGGCCGCAAGACGAAAGAGGGGTATTCGACGGACGTGGACGTTCTGACGGCCCTCGCCCTGAGCCATGAACTTCCCGCGGAGATCCTCGCCTACCGCGGGATGGCCAAGCTCAAATCGACCTATATCGATGCCCTGCCGGAATTGATCCATCCCAAAACGGGCAGGGTCCACACCTCCTACAACCAGACGGTCGCCGCGACGGGGCGGCTCTCCAGCAGCAACCCGAACCTCCAGAACATCCCGATCCGGACCCTCGAAGGGAAGCGGATCTGGCAGGCCTTCATCGCGCCGCCCGGATGGGAGATCGTCTCCGCCGACTACTCGCAGATCGAGTTGCGGATTCTCGCCCACCTCTCCGGGGACAGGGCGCTGCTCGATGCCTTCGCCTCAGGTCACGACATTCACAGCCGGACCGCATCCGACGTCTTCGGCGTTTTCCCCGCGATGGTCAGCCCCGACATGAGGCGGCAGGCGAAGGTGATCAATTTCGGCATCCTCTACGGGATGAGCGCCTTTGGCCTGGCGAAGGAACTCGGGGTTTCCCAGAAGCTCGCCCAGACCTACATCGACAGTTATTTTCAGAAATATGATGGGGTCCGGGCCTACCTCGACGGCGTTCTCGATCAGGCGCGGCGCGACGGATATGTGACCACGCTGCTGAGGCGACGGCGCTACCTGCCGGAGATCGCAAGCCCCCAGGCTGCCGTCCGGCAGTTTGCCGAGCGGATGGCGATCAACGCCCCGATGCAGGGGGCGGCGGCGGATCTCATCAAGGTCGCGATGGTACGGATTCTCCGGCGGCTTGCAAAGGAGAGGCTTGCGGCGGCGATGATCATGCA
>JAHFBU010000099.1 GCA_023249795.1 Syntrophaceae bacterium | reverse complement strand
TGGGTGGCAGCGGCCGTGATTCTGTCAATGCGTTCGCCATTGACGCGGGCGGAAATGTCTACGTCGTCGGGTACACTGCGTCCACAAATTTTCCTGGAACGACAGGCGGCGCCCAGGCATCTCATAGCGGTGTAATCGGTTTATATGATGCCTTCGTTGCAAAACTGGACTCAGCCCTTAAATATCAAAACCCCCACACGATAACGGCTTCGGCTGGGGCCAACGGGACCATAAGCCCGACGATAACGGTCGATTATGGTTTAGACGCGCTCTTTACCATTACGCCCAATTTCCATTACCATGTTTTCGATGTCCTGGTTGACGGGAGTTCTGTGGGAGCGCTTACCAGCTATCCCTTCAAAAATGTTACGGCAGATCATACGATCTTGGCCATCTTTGACATTGATACCTACACGATTACGTCATCATCGGAAGCTAATGCCAACGGCACTATAAGCCCGACAATGACGGTCGACTACGGTTCTGACGTGTTTTTTACGATCACGCCAAATGCAGGTTACCACATCGCCGATGTCTTGGTGGACGGAAGCTCCGTGGGTGCGGTCGCAAGCTACCCATTCAGGGATGTGACGGCTACCCATACGATTTCTGCCACATTTGAAGTCAATACTCCCCACACAGTAACTGCGACGGCAGGGACTAACGGCACCATAACCCCAACGGAGACGATCGATTACAATTTAGACAAAACCTTCACGATAACACCAAATCCCGGTTACAATGTCGCCGATGTCCTGGTGGATGGAAATTCCGTGGGTGCGGTTGCAAGCTACCCCTTCAAGAATGTGACGTCAGCGCACACGATCTTTGCCACCTTTATATTGAAAGGTGACGTCAATAATAACGGGGTCGTGGACATCTGGGACGCCATTATAGCCATGAAGGTTATCTCCAAGATGTCTGATGCTCCGCCTGCTCATAAGGCGGCAGATGTCAGCGGCGACGAACGGATCGGGATGCCCGAAGTCATCTTTATCTTACAGACGGCGGCCGGGTTGAGGTAGAAGGCTAAAATAAACGCGAGAACATATTATCACTTCCTTAGAAGTGAGAGAAATGCATGTTCTTAAGGTACGCGCTTTTCATCGATAATTTTCACTCTTATCGGAAAGTCGGTTTCAAGGACTTGAAGGTGCGAGCGAGCAATCAACCACTCACCCCATTTTTTCTCAAAAGTACACGTCACCAGGGTTTTCCGGGGACACGTTCCGATCCCTTCGGGCTGGGGACACCTTGCAGCAAGGTGTCCCCACATGTTCTGATGCTCCCTTCCAACCTTCAGTCTCTCTTCGGTAGGAGAAAACGTTCTTCGATCAGATCCGCGATCCCCGCCGAGTCGTCCCGGTTGAAACAGGGGACCTCTGCGGAAACAGGCCGGTCGAAGGCCAGGGCGATGAGGTTATCCTCCGGGCCGCAGAGACGTTCCTGCCTCAGTTCGCTTCGGAAGAGCTCGATCTTCGGGTGGGGATTCCCCTTGTACCCTTCCGCCAGGATGATGTCCGCATTCCGGATGTAGCGCTCCCGGATTTCGGCGAGTTCGTAATCGGTGTCGACATCCTCGATGACGGCGACCCGATGGGGTGAGGCCAGAACCGTCGTCACGGCGCCCGCCTTCTTGTGGCGCCAACTGTCCTTCCCCTCGTGATCGATTTCGAAACCGTGGAGGTTGTGCTTGATCGTCGCCACCCGCCAGCCCCTCTGCATCAGCTCGGCGATGAGCTTCTCGATCAGTGTGGTCTTCCCCGAATTGGATTTGCCGACAATGGAGACGATGGGAATCATTTTGCACCGTTCATTCTCCGGCGCGCCCGGATTTCGATGGTTCGGAGCCGGTCCTTGTAGGCGTCATTGCGATTCGCCTGCTCGATGGAAAGGGCCGCGTCCGTGTTTCCCTCCCAGCGGCGGCAGAGATACAGGCTGTCGTAGATCCGCCCGACGCGATATTCGCGGGAGAGGCGGAGGGCAACCGCGTAATCCTCGCCGTAGCCGACATTCGGAAATCCCGTCCGGCGGAGGATTTCCGTGTTGAAGGCCCTCGGCGCACCGAGGCCGTTGATGCGCAGGGCGTTGTTCCGCCCGTTGGCGTCGGTCCACTCCCGGTGGTCGATCAACCCCGGCGGGATCTCCCGCAGGTTGCCGTCGACGATCGTGTAGGAGCCGACCACCAGCGCGCAGTTCTCCCGCCGCAGCGCATCGACGAGGCGCTGGAGGACACCTTCGCCGGAATAGAGGTCGTCCGAATCGAGCTGGACCGCAAAGCGTCCGCAGGTTTCGGAATAGACCGCCTCGTTCCAGCAGCCGCCGATGGAGAGGTCCAGCCGCTTAGGGATGAGATGTTTCAGGGCAGGGTGCCGCCCAACGAGATCCGCGAGGATCGCCGTCGTGCCGTCGGTGGAATGGTTGTCCACGACGATCACATTAAAGGGAAAATCGGTCCGCTGCGCGAGGGCGCTCTTTACCGCTTCCGCCACGGTCCGCACGCGGTTCCGCACGGGGATGACGACGCTCGCCTCCAGCGGAAAGGGTTGGTCCGATGGCGGAATGTCTCGAAACACCGGGGCAAGCCACGCCCCGATCCGCTTGAGATGCGCCGTCGCGGCCTCCTCCATCTCCTGCTGGAATGCCCGGTTTCGCGGATCGACGTAGGCAAAGTGGCCCGCGCCGCTTGCGGCCTCCTCCACGACGCAGAGCCGCTCCGGGAGGTGGAAGAGTTCATGATCGGTCGAGAGCTTCAGGCGAAGATCGTAAAAGCCCGCCCATTGCCAGGGCGGAATCTCGCCCTGTTTTCGGAGCGCCCGGCGGGCGGCGGCCTTCGAAATGAGAATCAGGGGGCCGAAATCAAATCCGTCGCGGATGCTTCCCTGCTGATAGTCGTTTACAGGATGTTCCCGCAGGGTATCGCCGCGCATCTCGGCATAGTCCGCATAGACCATTCCCGCCCCGGTCTCCTCGGCCACGGCGAGCAGGCGGCCGGCGGCTCGGGGATCGGGCCGGACATCTCCGGAGAAAAAATAGAGCAGATAGCGTGTAGGAATCTCTGCGATAAGGCTGTTCCAGGTCCGGCCTGAGGCGGGTTCGTCGCAGGCAAACGCCCTGCAGCCAGGCGGCAGCGGATATCCATTCTCCGCGCCGAGGACGATGACCTTCCGGATCAGGGGGTCCCGGAGAAGCTCCCCAACGAGTCCTTCATTGCGGGGACCGGCGCCCCCGGGGATAACGGCGGTGATCATGGATGCCCTCGTCACAAATAATCCACGGCAAACCGTTCAGCCGAGAATCGCCTTGAGGTCATCGTCCGGCGTCGTGATCGGTTTGATTCCGAACTTCTCGACGAGGAGATTCAGCACGTTCGGCGTAATGAAGGCCGGAAGCGACGGACCCAGACGGATATTCCTGATCCCGAGAGACAGGAGCGTCAGCAGAATCGCCACCGCCTTCTGCTCATACCAGGAGAGGACCATCGACAGCGGCAGGTCGTTCACCCCGACGCCGAAGGCCTTGGACAGCGCGACCGCCACCTGGATCGCCGAATAGGCGTCGTTGCACTGGCCCATGTCGAGCAGGCGTGGAATGCCGCCGATCGTCCCAAGCTCCTGGTCGAAGAAGCGGAACTTTCCGCAGGCAAGCGTCATAACGATGCAGTCCGCCGGCACCTTCTCCACAAACTCCGTGTAGTAGTTCCGCCCCGGCTTTGCGCCATCACAGCCCGCCACCAGGAAGAAATGCCGGATCTGCTTTTCCTGCACCGCTGCGATGATCCGGTCCGCGACGCCGAGGACCGCGTTGCGGGCAAACCCCGTCATGACGGTCTTCCCCTCGGTATCCGCCTCGAATCCGGGAAGCGCCAGTGCCTTTTCGATGACCGGCGTGAAATTCCGGTCGGCAATATGCATCACGCCGGGCCAGGCAACGAGACCCGAGGTGAAGATGTTGTCCTTGTAGGCCTCCTGCGGCCTCTGGATGCAGTTGGTCGTCATCAGGATCGCCCCGGGGAAGGCCGCGAACTCCTTCGCCTGGTTCTGCCAGGCCGTTCCGTAGTGTCCGTAAAAGTGGCCGTATTTCTTGAGTCCCGGATAGCCGTGGGCGGGAAGCATCTCGCCGTGGGTATAGACGAAGATACCCTTCCCCTCCGTCTGCTTCAGGAGTTCTTCGAGATCCTTGAGGTCGTGTCCCGATACGAGGACCGCCCGCCCCTTCTTTGCGCCAAGGGGCACCTTCACGGGCGTCGGGTGGCCATAGGCCCCTGTGTTGGCCGCGTCAAGAAGTTCCATTGCCCGGAGGTTGATCTGGCCGCATCTCATGACGAGCCCCAGCGCCGTCTCCAGGTCGAGTTTTTCATCGGTCAGCGCCACGAGCGCCTCATGGAGAAAGGCGAAGACCGCGTCGTCTTCCTGGCCGAGGATCTGGGCGTGGTCCGCGTAGGCGGCGATTCCCTTGATCCCATAGAGCAGCGTATGCTTGAGGGAGAGGACATCCGGATCGACGGCAGGATAGGAGCGGACGCCGTGCGCCTCGCCCTGCGCGACCATTCCATCGAGGTCGTCCGCCGGCTTGAATGTCGCGGCTTCGCCCGGCAGATCGAAGGTCTTGCCCGCGGCATGGAGTTTCGCGAGCAGTTCATCGCGGAGGACCGCGGCCCGGCGAATCAGGGGCGCGATGCGCGCCGGATCAAAATCGACGTTCGTCAGGGTAGCGAAAAGGGCTTCGCAGGTGAAGAGATCGACAGCGCGATCACGGATTCCTGCCTTCGCGGCGGCCACGGCGGCCTGCGCCATACCAGTCAGGGCATAGACGAGAAGATCCTGCAGGGCGGCCACATCCGGCAGTTTCCCGCAGACCCCGGACTTGCCGCACCCCTCTCCACGGGCGGTCTGTTCACACTGATAACAAAACATATTGCACCTCCTCATTTTAACGACCCCGCGGCGAGTGCAGGGATCGGTCGAGTTAATCTTGCAGTGAGCCCGATGTCAAGTCATTTTAATAAGCGCATGGGGATTCATCGCACCTCTGGTTGGATGGTCATTCACCAAAATCCCCTTGACATACACGACCCCTTTCCCTACAGTTACACCGCGTAAAATCAAGCGTTTGCCATGAAGTCAAATGATTTTAACCACGGCCGGAAGGCGCCATTGTTATGGCATGGAGGTGAGGAGATGAAAGCATTTCTGGGATGGGCCTTATGCGCGGCGATGTCGGCGTCGCCGTTGTTTGCGGCCGGAACATTTGAGACGGACCGCCTGCCGACCTCGGCCGGTGACCTCAAGATCACTTTTATCGGCCACGCTTCGTTGATGTTTGAGTTCGGGGGGAAGGTGATCTACAACGATCCGGCGGGGGAGTTCGGGGATTACTCGAAGCTACCGAAGGCCGATCTGATCCTGGTGGGCCACGAGCATGGAGACCACTTCGATTTGGAGGCGATCAATATAATCAGGAAGAGCGGCACGAAGCTGGTCCTGACATCGCTTTGTGCGGCGAAGACGAAGGACGGCATCGTCCTGAAAAACGGGGAGGAGACGACCATCGACGGCATCCGGATCGAGGCGGTGCCGGCGTACAACCTCGTCCACATGCGGAGCCCCGGCGTCCCCTATCACGCCAAAGGGGTCGGAAACGGATATATCCTGACCCTTGGCGACAAGCGGCTCTATGTCGCCGGCGACACCGAAAACATCCCGGAGATGAAGGGGCTCGGCCGGATCGACGTCGCCTTCCTGCCGATGAACCTCCCCTACACGATGACCCCGGAGATGGCGGCGGACGCCGCCCGCATGGTGAAACCGGCGATCCTCTATCCGTATCATACGACGGATACGGATATGTCGAAACTTCAGCCCCTGCTGAAGGATGAGAAAGGGATCGAAATCCGGATCCGCCGGATGAAGTAGGAATGGGCTATCGTGTTTTCGACCATACGGCCGATCTGGGCGTGGAGGTGACGGCTGCCACGCTGGAGGAGATCTACGCGGGCGCCGCGATCGCCCTTTTCGATCTGCTGACGGATCTTGCGACAGTCCGGGCCGAAACGTCGCGCGAGATCGTCATCGAAGGCGAGGACGCGGCCGATCTGCTCGTCAATTTCCTGCGGGAACTCCTGGATGCCTTTAACGGCGACGGCTTTCTGATGAAGAGCTGTCTCGTGCGGGAGGTCGATTCCCGGCAGCTCAAGGCGCTCATTCGGGGAGAGCGGTTCGATCCCGCGCACCACCGGATCGAACAGGAGATCAAGGCGGTGACCTACCATCAGGCCTCGGTCGAGAGAACAGAAGACGGGTGGAAAGCCAGGGTGGTGTTCGATGTTTAATTTGGGAACACAACACTTGACGAACTCGTAAAA
>JAHFBU010000098.1 GCA_023249795.1 Syntrophaceae bacterium | reverse complement strand
AGAAGACGGAAAAAACTGAGGAGGTCAAAGTGATTGCCCCCGCAACGCCCCCGGTTTCCGATCCGGTTCGAAGTTCCGCGCCGGAGGCTGCGGAGATTCAACAGCCGGACCCGGCGACAATGACGACAGAGACGAAGGGGGATGATTGATCATGGCGATGACACCTGCACCCAGGGGCCCCAGCAGAGGGGCCAGACCACAGAAGAAGTTCTTTCACCGGAGAAAATTCTGCCGTTTCTGTACGGACTCGAACATCAAGATTGAATACAAGGAAACGCAGACACTGCGCGATTTCACGACGGAGAGAGGCAAAATAATGCCTCGCCGGATCACGGGAAACTGTGCAAAACATCAGCGGGAATTGACCACGGCCATCAAAAGGGCGCGAACCATCGCGCTGCTCCCCTTTGTCGTGTCTGAAGGATAAGAGAAGGCGAGGCCGCCGCGGCGCGAAAATTCACCGCGGCGGCGGCCTGGTACTCAGACGGATTTGAAAATTGGAAAGAAAAGAGGGTCCTATCTTTCTTGGCGGCGTGATCCGGGCCGGAGCGATCCTAACGTTCACGTTTCTCTTCGTCGCCCTTATTCCCTTGGTCGGTCCGATCTTTGTCATCCTTACGCCGCTGCCGGTTCTCTACTACTGTTCACGTCTGGGCAGAGTCCGGGGCTTCACGGTCCTTTCCATTGCATACTCGGCGGCATTTGTTATCCTCGGTCTATTAGGGAAAAGTCCGGACCAGTCCCTGATGTTCACGATCGGTTTTACCGGCGTTCTGCTCTCTGAGATCCTGAGGCAGCATGCTTCCGTCGAAAGGACGTTTCTACTGGCCTCTTCGGCGTTGTTCTGTTGCGGCGCCGGTCTGGTGCTATACCATTCATACCAGGCAGGAATTGAGCCCTGGCGGATGGTGGAACTCCGCGTGGCGGAGGTCGTCCGGGAGAACATCAAATTATCAGCCCAGTTGAATATCCCTGAGGAACAGGTCCGGCTGATCCGGGAGAGCGCACCGCAGATCATCCAGCTGCTCACCGGAATCTTCCCCGCGCTGGCCCTTTCAGGAGCCATCTTCATGGTCTGGTTGAACCTGCTTGCCGGACGCCTTCTCTTTCGTATGAACGGTCTCTCCTTTCCCGATTTCGGCGACCTGACCGCCTGGAAGTCGCCGGAGAGGCTGGTATGGATCCTGATTGCCGCCGGTATTGCGGTTTTTCTTATTCCTGTGGAGGGGGTCGCGATCGTCGCGATCAATATCCTGATCCTCTGCGGCTTGGTCTATCTGTTCCAGGGGCTGGCGATTATCGCCTTTTTTTTCCGGCAAAAGCGGGTGCCCCTTTTTTTCCAAGGGCTGTTTTATGCCCTGCTTCTTGCTCAGATCTATATGCTCGTTATCATTATCGCCCTGGGTCTTTTCGACATCTGGGTAGATTTCAGGAAACGGATCGGGGGAATTGGAAATGTTCCCGTATAATCAAACCCGGATTGCGGCAGCCGTTGCCTGCATCCTTTAAGGAGGAACGATATGAAAGTGGTTTTGAAGCAGAACGTCTCGTCTCTTGGCAAGGCGGGAGATCTGGTAAAGGTCGCGGATGGCTATGCCCGTAATTTCCTGATCCCCAAAGGGCTTGCCGCGGAGGCGAGCGGAGGGAATCTCAGGGCCTTTGAACACGAGAAACACCGCATCCTGGTGCATGCGGAGAAGATCCAGAAACAGGCGGAGGAAACGGGTGCCCGGTTGAGCGCGATTACCTGCTCGATCGCCCGCCGCGTCGGGGAACAGGAAAAACTGTTCGGCTCCGTCGGCGCGAAGGACATCGAGGAGGCGCTGGCAGCGCTGGGGATCGAGATCGACAAAAAGAACATCCTGCTGGATGAGCCGATCAAGGCGCTCGGCGAATTTTCCGTCCATATCAAACTCAGCGCCGGAGTGACTGGAGAGATCAAGGTTGTTGTCGTGGCCGAATCCTGATTGTAACTGCCGGTATTCCGCGGAGACTTCCGAATGAAAGACATCGACGCATCTCTGCACAAGATACCTCCCCAGAACCTCGATGCGGAACAGTCCGTTCTGGGAGGCATCCTGCTGGACAATATGGCTCTGAACACCGTTCTGGAGGTGTTGGATCAGTCTGATTTCTACAGCGACGCCCACCGGAGGATATTTACCGCCATCGTCGAGCTTTCAAACCGCAGTGAACCGTGCGACCTGATCACCTTAAGCAACATCCTCAAAGATCAAAAACGAATGGAACAGGTGGGGGGAACGGCCTATCTCTCGTCGCTGGTGGACAACGTCGCCTCGGCGGCCAACATCGCCTATTACGCGAAGATCATCAAAGAGAAGAGCATCCTGCGCCGGCTCATCGGCACGGCAACCGATATCCTCACCAAGAGCTACGACGCGGGCACGGACGTTGATCGCGTGCTCGATGAAGCGGAACATGCCATTTTTGAAATCTCGGAAAACAAGATCCGCCCTTCCTTCTACCCGATCAGGGAGATCATCAAGGACAGTTTCATAACAATCGAGCGGCTCTACGCCAGAAAAGAGCTGGTCACTGGGGTCGCAACCGGTTTTGACAAACTGGACGACCTGACATCGGGCCTCCAGAATTCCGATCTGATCATCATCGCCGGCCGGCCCAGCATGGGAAAGACGGCCTTTGCGCTGAACATCGCCCAATATGCCGCCCTAGACATGGGGGTTCCTGTCGCCATCTTTTCCCTGGAAATGGCAAGGGAACAACTGGCGACACGCATGCTTGCCGCTGAGGCCCGCGTGGACTCCCAGCGTCTCCGCAAAGGGTTCCTCGGGGAGACGGATTGGCCGAAATTAACCACCGCCGCAGGTCGTCTTTCGGATGCCCCGATCTACATCGACGATACACCGGCGATCACCGTCATCGAAATGAAGGCCAAATCCCGGCGCCTCAAGGCTGAGTCGGGTCTGGGGCTCATCGTCCTCGATTACCTGCAGCTCATGAGAGGAAGCGCCTACAAGGATTCGCGGGAGCAGGAGATATCGGAAATCAGCCGTTCCCTCAAAGCGCTCGCGAAGGAACTCTCCCTGCCGGTCATCGCTCTCTCACAGTTGAACCGCAAGGTGGAGGACCGGACCAACCGTCGGCCGCAGATGGCGGATCTTCGTGAATCCGGGGCAATCGAACAGGATGCGGATGTGATCGCCTTCATCTACCGGGACGAAGTGTACAACCGGTCGGAAGACAACCCGGAAAAGGGGATTGCCGAGATTATCATCGGCAAGCAGAGAAACGGGCCGACGGGTATCGTGAAGCTCTCCTTTCAGGAAAAATACACCCGTTTTGAGAACCTGTCCCTCGCCGACCAACGGGATTAGGGTCATCGGAGTTGTTTCCGTCATGTTCGTCGAACGGCGAACGATGAGAAATACCTGAACAGGCGTCCGTTATTGAATAGCCGATCAGGCTTCGATCTGCTTGGTTTCCGTCCCCAGATAGGGAATGGCGAGCGCCAGTTTCTTGAGGGCCTGTTTTTCGATCTGTCTGGCCCGTTCACGGGTGATGTGATAGCGGTCACCGATCTCCTGCAGGGTCAGGGGGGTATCCGCCATCACTCGGTTCCTGATGATGAACGACTCCTTTTCATTGAGCGCGGTAAGCGCCCCGGCGATGTTGTGCTGGACAAGTTCCATCTCCTCTTTCCGGATCAGCGCCGCTTCCTGGCTCTCCCCGTCATAGGTCAGATGGTCCATGTGAGTGGACTCCCCCTCCTCACCCATGCCGGCATCGAGAGAGAGGTCCCGGCTGCTCATCCGCACATCCATCTCCGCAATCTCCTCCTGCCGGACCCCGAGAATCTCGGCGATTTCCGCAAATTCCGGGTGCTTCCCGGAGAGGCCCTCCAATTTTTTCTTGGCCTGGCCGAGCTTGAAGAAGAGCTTGCGCTGTGCCTGGGTTGTGCCGATCTTGACCAGACTCCAGGATTTGATGACGTAGTTCTGTATATAGGCCCTGATCCACCAGACGGCATAAGAGATGAGTCTATATCCTTTGTAGGGATCGAATTTCTTTACGGCGTGCATCAAGCCGATGTTGCCCTCTTGGACCAGATCCGCAAGCTTGAATCCGTAATTCCGGTATTCGTGGGCAATCTTGACCACGAAGCGCAGGTTCGAGACAACCAGCTTCTCCGCGGCCTCCATATCGTTGAACTTCTTCAGCCTTACGGCAAGCCGAAACTCTTCGTCCGCCGTCAGGATCGAAAAGCGGTTAACCTCCGCCATATATAGATCGAGTGAGTCTGTAACCGCCGGAACTTCCAAATTCTTTCCTCCCGATTGGTTAAAACGCTTTTTCGGCTTTATACAGGGATGCAAGCGTGCCGTCAACCTCTTTCACCCCACCTGCTATTCCGATGGAACCTGCAGAATCGTTCTTGACATCCGTTCTCTCGCTGTTTAACTTACGCAGCAATTAACGCAGATTACTGAAAATGGGAGAGGACTTGCGATGAGATTCGATAAATTCACCTTGAAGGTCCAAGAGGCGCTGCAAGAGGCGCAAGGAGTGGCCGGCAGGCAGGGCCACCAGGCGCTTGACGCCGAACATCTGTTTCTCGCTTTTCTGAAACAGCAGGAGGGCATCATCCCGGATATCATTAGGAAGCTCGGTGCCGATCCTAGGCGAATCGAGCGCGAGGTCATCAAGGCCCTGGAAAAACGGCCGAAGATAGAGGGTGCTGCCGGAGGCCAGACCTACATGACGCCGAGACTGAGCCGTATTCTTGACGCTGCCTTGAGCGAGGCGGCGCGGCTCACGGATGAGTATGTCAGCGCGGAACATGTCCTCGTCGCGATGGCCGATGAAAAGGAAGGGCCACTGGCAAAGATCCTTGCAGCGGACGGCATCACGAAGGATGCCGTCTTCAAGGTCCTCGTGGAGATCCGCGGAACTCAGCGCATTACCGATCCCAATCCCGAAGAGAAGTATCAGGCACTCAAACGATATGCCCGTGATTTTAACGAGCTGGCCCGGAACGGCTCTTTCGACCCCGTGATCGGCCGGGACGAAGAGATCAGGCGGGTCATGCAGGTTCTTTCCCGCCGGACGAAGAACAACCCCGTACTGATCGGGGAACCGGGCGTGGGTAAGACCGCAATCGTCGAAGGTCTGGCTCAGCGGATCGTCAACGGAGATGTACCCGACAACCTCCGGGAGAAAAGGGTCATCGGCCTTGATATCGGCGCCCTTGTCGCCGGGGCGAAGTACCGCGGCGAGTTCGAGGAGCGTCTAAAGGCCGTCCTGAAGGAGGTCATCGCCGCCCAGGGGGAGATCATCCTCTTTATCGACGAGATCCATACCGTGGTGGGCGCCGGGGCTGCGGAGGGATCGGTCGACGCATCGAACATGCTCAAGCCGGCCCTGGCGAGGGGCGAACTGCGCTGCGTCGGCGCGACGACACTGAATGAATACCGGAAACATATCGAAAAAGACCCTGCACTCGAGAGGCGATTCCAGCCGATCATGGTCAGGGAGCCGTCGGTGGAGGATACGATCGCCATCCTCCGGGGGCTGAAGGAACGTTACGAAGTCCATCATGGCGTCCGGATCAAGGACACGGCCATCATCGCCGCCGCGACCCTTTCCAGCCGTTACATCAACGATCGGTTTCTCCCGGACAAGGCCGTCGACCTGATCGACGAGGCGGCTTCTCACCTCCGGATCGAACTGGACAGCATGCCCGCGGAGATTGACGCCCTGGAACGACGCGTCATCCAACTCGAAATTGAACGACAGTCACTGAAAAAAGAGACGGACCGAACCTCCGTGGAGCGGCGGGAGAAGATCGAGAAGGAGCTGGTGGAACTGCGGGAAAACATGGGTCGGATGAAGCTCCATTGGACGGGCGAGAAGGATGCCATCAAGGCCATCCAGGCCATCAAGGGGAAGATCGAGGCCTTTCGGGTCGAAGAGCAGAACGCCCAGCGCAACGGTGACCTTGCCCGCGCGGCGGAGATCCGTTACGGAAAGCTCGTCGAACTGAACCGGGAGTTGGAGGCTGAAAACGGCAAACTGGCGGAGGCACAAAAAGACAAACAGATGCTCAAGGAAGAGGTCGATGCCGAAGACGTGGCCGAGGTCGTGGCCAACTGGACGGGCATTCCCGTATCCCGCATGCTGGAGAGCGACGTTCAGAAGCTGCTCCGGATGGAGGAGCGCCTCCGGGAGCGGGTTGTCGGACAGGAAGAAGGGATAGCGGCGGTTTCCAGTGCCCTGCGCCGCGCCCGTTCCGGACTCCAGGATCCGAAACGTCCGGTCGGCTCCTTTATCTTCCTCGGTCCCACGGGTGTCGGTAAAACGGAGCTCGCCAAGGCACTGGCCGAATTCATGTTCGATAACGAACAGGCCCTGATCCGGGTCGACATGTC
>JAHFBU010000097.1:1548-6539 GCA_023249795.1 Syntrophaceae bacterium | reverse complement strand
TTCACCCGCTGCATGTGGAGTCGGTGGCCTGGCTTTCCGAGCGGAAAGATGTCCTCTCCTTCTTCTTTGGCATGCTCACCATGCTGATGTACGTCCGCTATGTAAAAAGCGGCCGTGCTCGTCTCTACTGGGGCAGTATTGTTTTTTTCATTCTTGGGCTGATGTCAAAGCCGATGCTGGTCACGGTTCCCGTCCTGCTGCTGATCCTCGATTTTTGGCCGCTGGAACGGATGGGATCGCTTTCAAATGCCTCCTCATGCTTCCATCCCGGTCCGGCTCGTTCCCGTCTCAAAGGAATCATCTTGGAAAAGATCCCTTTTCTGATCCTTTCGGTGATGTGCGGTGTTGTCACCCTGCTGGCACAGCATCGGTCTGGAGCGATTTCGACGCTGGAAGCGCTTCCGATCTCCGTGCGCCTCTCCAATGCCCTCGTTGTCTACCAGGGATATCTGGGAAAGATCTTCGATCCAATGAATCTTTCGGTCTTCTATCCCCATCCACTGACTATATATCCCATTTCCATTATCCTGGGTGCCTGCCTACTTCTCGCGGGTGTGACGTTGCTGGCTTTTTTGTCGATTCGCCGGCAACCCTGGATCATGGCCGGATGGCTCTGGTATCTTATTGCCCTTCTGCCCGTGCTGGGCATCATCCAGGTGGGTTTTCAATCCATGGCGGATCGGTACGCTTATCTGCCGGGAATCGGGATTTACATGGCAGTCGTCTTTACACTGTCGGCGGGATTGCGCAGGCTCCCTTCCCGCACGGCGACGTTGCTGAGCGCGGCCGCGGCCGCGGTGATCCTGACTGCTTTATCGGTTATGACGATGCGTCAGGTCGGTTACTGGCAAAACACGCGCACGCTCTTTTCCCATGCGGCGACAGCCGTATCCGGGAACTGGCTTGCTCACGGAATTCTGAGCGGCGATTTTCTGGAGGACGGAAATCTGGCGGCAGCGGAGGCGGAGGCGAGAAAGGCCGTTGCGATTTCACCGGGATACCCGGACGGCTATATCAATCTTGCGGCTGTTTTGATGAAAGCTGACAGCCACAACGAAGAAGCGCTCACTCTTTTGCGGAAGGCCTTGGAACTGAACCCAAAACGCATAGAGGCATACCTAAACATGGGGCGGATACTTGTGGCGATGAAGAAAAACGACCTGGCTCTGACGAATTATCGGAAGGCGGAAGGACTGATCCCCCAAAATTCCTGGGCTCTTAATCTCCTGGGCATTGCCTACGCGCAGGCCGGGGGATACGATCGCGCGGCGGTCCAGTTCGAGAAGGCCATTGATCTCGCTCCGCAAAGGGCGGATACCTGGAACAACATGGGGCTGGCCCTCAACCTGCAAGGGAAACCGCAAGAGGCGTTGCCCCGTTTCCTGGAGGCCATCGAATTGGACCCCGGCTTTGTGGAGGCTTATAACAATGCGGGCGTTTCTCTCTTGAAGATTGGAAATCTGGAAGAGGCTGCTTTCTATTTTTCCACGGCGCTGCATCTCGATCCGAGCTATAGAAAGGGACGGATCAACCTCTGCCAGCTTGCCGCTCGCATGTCGGAAAGACTGGTGGCAGCGAAAAAAATCATAAAACGTGTCACTCCTGCGAAAGCAGGAGTCCAGACGTCATCCCCGCGAAAGCGGGGAACCACTCCCATTGGAAACACTTGATTCCCTCCTCCGCAGGAATGACGAAAAAGAGACAAAAGTTAAACATAAAAAAACGGCCATACCCGAAAGAAATCGTGTATGGCCGCATCCCTGACAACAGGGTTTGTTAGGTTGTCGGGAGTTTCGCTGAGCCCGTCGTGCTGCCGCCGGAGACACTTGTTCCTGTCTTCCCTGTAGCAGTGATGTTGACGGCGCTCGCAGCCGATGCATAGCTCAGGGTGAAATCCCCGGCATCCGTAAATCCCGACACTGCAGAGAAAACGGCTGCATCTGTGGGAAGACCACCACCGGTCAGGATCATTTGTGCCGCAATCTGGTTTACCCTTGCCATTCCCTCGGCCAGCGCGGCATTGGCGGCCTTGTGCTTCGCCTCGGCCTGTAGATCCATGTATTTCGGCACGGCAATCGCCGCAAGAATCCCCAGGATCACCAGAACCGCAATAATTTCGATCAACGTAAAACCTTTACGATTACTTAACATATTACCCATACCTCCCTTTCTTGATGTTCTTTATGCAAGCCAAATGCTTGTTACGTTGTGGGCAGTTTCGCTGATCCCGTCGTGCTGCCGCCGGAGACACTTGTTCCTGTCTTCCCTGTAGCAGTGATGTTGACGGCGCTCGCAGCCGATGCATAGCTCAGGGTGAAATCACCGGCATCCGTAAATCCTGACACCGCAGAGAAAACGGCTGCATCTGTGGGAAGACCACCACCAGTCAGGATCATCTTTGCCGCGACCTGATTGACCCTGGCCATCCCCTCGGCTAATGCTGCGTTGGCGGCCTTGTGCTTCGCTTCGGTCTGCAAATCCATGTACTTCGGCACCGCAACCGCCGCCAGTATGCCCAGGATCACCAGAACCGCGATAATTTCGATCAATGTAAACCCTTTCTGATCTCTCACCATATCCTTAATCTCCCCTCTAAGTTGTTTCAGATTGGGGGCTCTCCCCCACCCTATGAACGCTTACCAGTAAACCCACCTGTACCGAAGAATGATCTCGCTTCTTTTTGCCTTAAGTTAAGCAAGACACGTGCCGTCATTGCTCCCGCAAGGCGGATCACACGAATAAAAGAACGGCAGGGGTAAATTACCCCTTTTGATGGCCTCGAATAAATCAGAAAAACTGTCACCCCCCGCGAAAGCGGAAGTCCACAACAAACCGAATTTCACTGGATTCCCGCTTTCGCGGGAATGACGGAAAAGAGCATTATCGGACCATTACGAGATCGTATTTGCGGACAGACTTAAGAAGATCGGTTACACGGCCTTCCGAGCTCTTCTAAAAGAATCTCCGGCAACATGCAAGCAATATTTACATCGCGTGGAGCTCTTGCTACATATTTTGCAGTTTTTTGAGGGAGGGGGCGTCGATCCCATGCTTCTTGATCCGGTGCCTATTGATACTGATTCGACTTTCAGTGAGGATCTGGAACTGAAAGGGCGCGGCATATTTTAAGCGCAAGTCGGTCGGGTATTTCCGTGTGACGGGGAACAGCCTCGATCCGTCCGGTATTCGGATTTATCCAAAGGGAATGGTCGCCACCCTCGCGTTTCAGGAAACATCCGTATCGACGGAGATGTTTAAGCAGGGCATTCCTTTTCATCCCACGGAGACCATTTCTCGCAATGCATCTGCCGGAATGCTTCGCAAGGCGTCTTCCCTTCTATCTTCCATTATCAAATCAATCGCCCGAGCTAAATTGCTCAGGCATTCATCTTTCGTCTTGCCTTGCCCGTTCGCGCCCGGCATTTCCGGGCTGTACGCGATAAACCAGTCACCATCTCGCTCGATTATGGCCGTAAATTCATTATGCATAGCAGCTCCTCCTCGCCAACCCATCCAATCTTTCTCCTAAGCGACAGTGAAGATAGAAAATGGCGGCTTATAAGTCAATAAGAATTCATCTATCCGAATTGCCAGCGTTTGCTTTGGCCGTAGTATCGGGTTACTCCTCTGTCTCTCCCGGAATATCAGGCCAGCTATCACATATTTTGCAGTTTTTTGAGGGAGGGGGCGTCGATCCCATGCTTCTTGATCCGGTGCCAGAGGCTCCGCTGGTTGATCCCGAGGAGCTGGGCCGCCTTGACCTGCACTCCGCCCGCCCGAGTCATCGCCTCGACGATGATCCCCTTTTCGATCTCGCTCAGCCGCTCGTCGATGGACTTTCCATCATGCGCCTTTTCCGGAAATGCCCCAATGCCGCCCAGCATCTCCCGCGGGAGGTGAGTCGGCTCGATGACCTCGTCGGCGATGACCGACGCCCGCTCGATCGCGTTTTGAAGCTCGCGGATGTTCCCTGGCCAGGGATATCCCAGAAGGACTTGGAGCGCGCCGGAGGAAACGGCAGCCGCCTTGCCGGATTTGTCCAGGAATCTTTCGATCAGATGGGGAATATCCTCGATCCGTTCCCGAAGCGGCGGCAGATGGAGGGAAAAGACGTTCAGACGAAAGTAGAGGTCGTCCCGGAAGGTCCCCGCCTTGACCATGTCGTCCAGGTTTTTGTTGGTGGCCGCGATGAACCGGACATCGACCCGAATCGGCTTCGACCCACCGACCCGCTCGAACTCCCTCTCCTGGAGAACGCGAAGCAGTTTTGCCTGCGTGGCCAGCGGCATGTCGCCGATCTCGTCGAGAAACATCGTTCCCCCGTCCGCCAGCTCGAACTTTCCCTTTTTCTGCGCGCCGGCGCCGGTGAAGGCCCCCTTCTCATGGCCGAAAAGTTCGCTTTCGAGGAGACCTTCGGGGATGGCCACACAGTTGAGTTTTATGAAGGGCCTCTCCTTCCGGAGACTTTGTTCATAGATGGCCGTTGCCATCAGTTCCTTGCCTGTTCCGCTTTCACCCGAGATCAGCACGGTCGTATCGGTCGGCGCGACCTTCATAACCTGTCCCAGGATTCCCCGCATCGCTCTGCTCTGACCGATAATGTCGGGGAAGTGCTCCCTGGCCTCGACGTTGGTCAGGATTGTCGTAACCTGGTCGAGGAGCTGGTGGAGGTGGGCGATCTCCTCCGTTTTTTCTTCCATGCCGATCTTCTCACCTGATGTCCTGGAAAGAACTTTGAATTTTTCTGCTTCCCGAACGAATCTGAAGATCGGATCGAGAAGAAACCGCAGGATCAGGAAACTGCACAGAAAGGTGATGGCGGTCGTGGCGATGCCGAGCCAGACGAGCTCAGAAACCGGCTCGATGCCCCTCTCCAGATAGTGGGAGGTGATCCGATATGAGACCATCACGGCCAAAAGCCCGATGCCGCTGAAGATCAGCGGGATCAGGATATAGGGGGTAATGTAGAACTTCCTTTTTTTCACGATTTG
>JAHFBU010000097.1:0-1538 GCA_023249795.1 Syntrophaceae bacterium | reverse complement strand
GGCCAGGCCGACCATCAAAATCGGACCGACCATATCGGAGAGACGTTTGACGGCATAGGCGACCTCGTCGTCGTAATGGATGGAGATCTGACGGAGCATGTCCTCAATGTTGCCGGATTCCTCGCCGATCGCGACCATGTCCACGACCATCGGGGTGAAAAACTTCGCCGCGCCCAGGGGGGCGGCGATTCCCTGTCCCTCCTGGATCCGCTCGCGGACCTTGTCGAACTCCCTGGAGATGGCGACATTGCCGATCGTCCCCGAGAGCACCTCCATCGCCTGCATGACGGGAACGCCGCTCGCCTGGAGAATGGCGAAGATGCTGGCGAAACGGGACATGGCCGCCTTCTGGAAGAGAGGCCCGAAGAGGGGAACCTTCATGATCAATACGTCCTTCATGTATTGGCCCGGAGGCGTCTTCAGATAGAGGCGCAGTGCGATGATCGTCCCGACCACGAGCCCGATCAGGAGGTACCAGTAATTGGCGAGTCCCTGATACATGAGCATGGCGATCTTTGTCGGGAGGGGAAGCGTAAGACCGGCCTTGGCGAAGATCGTCACAAACTTCGGAATGACGAAAGTCAACAACACGAAGAAGGCGACCCCCAGGGCGATCAGAACAATCATCGGGTACTGGAGCGCGGCCTTGATGTCGGACTTGATCTTTGCCTCATGCTCGATGATGTCGATCAGCCGGGCGAGGATGTCGGGAATGGTGCCGCTGATCTCCCCGGCGTTGATCATGCTCAGATAGAGGGGGGAGAAGACGGCGGGATGCCGCTTCATCGCGTCATAGAGTGTCGATCCCGACTTGATGTCCCGGCTCATCTGCACGACGACCCCTTTGAGGATTTTGTGTTCCGTCTGGTTTTCGAGCACCTGGAGGAGACGAAGGATGGGAACGCCTGCCTGCATCATGGAACGGAACTGCTTGGTGAAGATGATCAGGTCGGAGATCTTGATCGCGCTCAGGCTCTCCTTGATCCGCGAGAAGATGGAGCTGCCGCCCGACTGTCTTGCCGACGCGGCCGACACGCGGGTGGGAATATAGCCCTTGGCCAGCAGGAGCCCCTCCGCCATTTCCACGGAATCGGCCCCGATGGTCCCGGTGACGTTCGTCCCGCTTTCGTTGATCGCCCGATAGGAATAATTTGCCATGCCGTTACACCATGACCGCCGAGGCGGCCTCCTCCAGCGTCGTGATCCCCTGCAAAACCTTGCTCGCCGCATCCTCCTTGAGCGTCCGGAGCTTCCCCTCGGCGATCGCCGCCCGCGTGATCTCCTGAGAAGATTTCCTCTTCAGGATCATCTCCTGGACGATTTCGTCGTTCACGAGGACCTCGAAGATTCCCGTTCTGCCCTTGTAGCCCGTGTTCATGCACTGGTAGCAACCCTTCCCCCGCTGGAAGTTGGCGTTTTCCGCCTTTTCAAGCCCCCAGGCCACCAATGCGACCTCGGTTGGCCGGTAGGATTCCTTGCAGTAGGGGCAAATGGTTCGGAGCAGCCTCTGCGCAAAGGAGACCAGAAGCGCCGAGGCG
>JAHFBU010000096.1 GCA_023249795.1 Syntrophaceae bacterium | reverse complement strand
CCGAACGCCCTGTTCATTTTAAACTCCAAGCACCTCGCTCAGAGTAGGATGCGCAATAACCCACTGTTCAAGCTGCCGGCGACTGATTCCCGCTGCCATGGCCAGGCTCAGTGACGCGATCAGCTCTCCGGCCTGATCGCCGGCGATGGTCGCCCCGGCCAGTTTGTCACGATCGAAGAGGAGTTTGACGAAACCGGGCCCCAGAAGCGCGGTGCGGGCGGTAATATTGGCGGCATAGTCCGTCCGATGAACCGCGACGCTGATTCCTCTCCGAACGGCCTCCTCCTCTGTCAGTCCGACCCGGGCGATCTGCGGATGGGTGTAGATGACTGAGGGAATGGCTTCTTCCATGTATCGAATTTCGCCATTGCCGAAGAGGCGGTCGGCGAGGGCGTCTCCCTGCCGCGTGGCCCGGTGGGCAAGCATCATCCCGCCGGTGACGTCGCCCACGGCGAAAATCCCGGAAACGTCCGTCATCAGCAGATTATCGACGGCGATGCCCCGCCGGTCGTGGCGGATGCCTATGCTGTTGAGTTCCTCTGTATTGATCCGCGGTCTTCTTCCGGTACAGATCAGGGCGTAGTCCGCGGAGATTTCCAGGGTTCCGGCGGGCCGGTTACCCGCACCGGGTGCGTTCGGAGAGGCGAGCAGCTGCACCGACGAACCGGTATCGCGGATCATCTCCATCCGCATGCCCGTGTGGACGGCAACCCCCAGTTTTTTCAACTCCTGCAACAGCAGCGCCGCCGCTTCGTCTTCCTCGATGGGAAGGATGCGTTGCATCATCTCGACCAGGGTCACCCGGACGCCCAGTTCGGCAAAGAGCGTCGCAAACTCAACGCCGATGACGCTTCCTCCGACGATCAGAAGACTTTCTGGCAAGGTTTGCAGAGAGAGAAGGCCGTCGGAGTTCAAAATCCGCTCCGAAATCTGTACGCCGGGCGGCAGGGCGGGTTCGGAACCCCAGGCGATCACGATGTTCCGGGCGCAGAGGCGCTCCCGGTTGCCGTCCGGAGTAACCCATTCAACCTCGCCCGGAGAGATGATCCGTCCCTCCCCGTTTTTCATCTCCACGGCCCCATCCTTCAGGGACTTCTGAACGCCCATTGCGGAAATCTTGACGATCTGCTCCTGGTGCCGTTTCATCGCGGTGAAGTCGAAGGAGGTATCGGCGGCGCGCACGCCCATCCGGCCCAGCTTCTTCAACTCCGCGAAACGCCGGCTGCATGCCAAAAGCGCCTTGGTTGGGATGCAGCCCCGGTGGGTGCAGGTGCCGCCCCATCCCTGTTGCTCGATAATGGCCGCCCGCGCGCCGAGCCTCGCCGCCCGAAGAGCCACGGCGTGGCCGCCCGGTCCCGCTCCGATCACCAGGATATCGAATGTCTCCGGCATGAAATCCCTCCCATCGCGCATTATCAAACAATTTTCATGTAAACAATGATAAGTCGATAAATAATTGACAAAACGATCAATAAACCGTATATCCCCATCGCAAGGGAGAAATGATGAAAATCGACGAAACCAACCTCGCCATCATCAAGCATCTGCGTGTGGGAAGGAAGTCTTTTCAAAAGATCGCCGAAGAGCTCTCTATCACGGAAAACACGGTGCGGGCAAGGGTCAACCGACTGACCGAGGAAGGGGTGCTCGATGTCGCCGGGCTGGTGGATCCCGAGGCCGTTCCCGGACACCGGCTGATCATGGTCGGGATCAAACTGGGCGCGATGGACCTTGTCAAGAAAGGGAAAGCGTTCAGTCGGCTAAAGGGGGTCGTCTCCGTTTGCGTTGTGACGGGGCGGTATGACCTGATCCTGACGGTTCTGCTGAACGATACGTACGATCTGCTGGAATTCTACACGGAGCAGGTCTCCAAGATCCCTGATGTTCAATCCGCGGAGACCTTCGTGGTTTACAAGTCATACAATCTGAAGGTGCCGTACATTCTGTAAGGGGAAAAACATGAGCGAACTTCTGAAAACCGTTCTGCATGAAAGACATGTCGCCCAGGGCGCAACCATGGTCGATTTCGGCGGCTGGCATATGCCGCTCCAGTATCGCACGGGAATCGTGGAGGAACACCTCGCCACGCGCAAATCGGCCGGTCTCTTCGACGTCTCCCACATGGGGCGGTTTATCGTCCGCGGCGCCGGGGCGCTCCACTTCCTTCAGCATCTTCTTTCCAACAATGCAGCCGCCCTGGATATCGGTTTTGCACAGTACACGAAGATCCCCAATGACCGCGGGGGCGCCCTCGACGATGCCTATCTCTACCGCTTTACGCCGGACGAATACCTCTTGGTGGTCAATGCCTCCAACCGCGAGGCGGATTGGCGGTATCTGTCGCAGATGCTCTCCCTGTTCCCCGATGTCCAAATGGAAGAGGTCTCCGAATCGATGGCGATGATCTCGCTTCAGGGGCCGCGCTCCCAGACCATTCTGGAGGAGGTGATCACCGGCGGCGCTCTGCCGCGGCCTCTCAAGAACGCCCTTGGCACCGTGACCGCGGGGGAGCGGCGGATTCTTGTTTCCCGAACCGGCTACACGGGGGAGCCCCTGGGCTTTGAATGTTTTCTCGCCGCCGCCGATGCCCCGTGGTTATGGGATCTCCTGTTGGAAAAGGGGGCGGCGCCGGTGGGTCTGGGTGCGCGCGACACGCTGCGTCTCGAAGCGGGACTTCCCCTTTTCGGCCATGAGTTGGGCAAGGATCCGACCGGAGCGGAGATACCGATCTTCGCCTCATCCCTGGCCCGTTTTGCCGTCAGTTTTTCCCCGCTGAAGGGGGCGTTCGTCGGAAGGGAGCCCCTCGCGGTCCAGTCTGCCGCCTTGAAGAAGATCCAGGCTGGAGATTACTCGTCGATCGGGGATCTGCCGCGGATTATCATGCCTTTCGCCCTCCGGGGAAGGGGGATCGCCCGTGCGGGCTTTCGGGTTTTCCGGGGCGAAAATGAGGTCGGTTTCGTGACGAGCGGGACGATGGTCCCCTTCTGGAATGCGGCAGGCGCGCGGGAGATGCGGGCCATCGGGCTGATGCTGGTGGACAGCCGCCTCCGGAGGGGCGATCCGGTGGAGATCGAGATCCGGGGAAACAGGGTTGAAGCCGTCGCGGTTGCGTATCATCTGCGTTCCGAAAAAGTCCCTGTCCCTCCGGAAACCGTACAGGCCAAACCCGTCCTTGAGGCGGTCATTCCCGCGGAAGAGGGAATCCAGGGGTCCGGATGCCGGATTTGCCCGGCATGAATCTATATAGGATCGAGGAGGAATGATGAAAAACATTGAGGAAGTTGCATTGCCGGAGGAACTCCGTTACAGCGCCGATCATGAATGGGTCGCGTCGGAAGGCGATCTGGTGCGCGTGGGGATCAGCGATTACGCGCAGGATCAGCTCGGGGATATCGTTTATGTGGAGCTTCCGGCCGTCGGAGCCCGCATCGCGCAGGGGGCGATCTTTGCCACGGTGGAATCGGTGAAATCGGTCTCCGAGTGCTTCATGCCGCTTTCAGGGGAGGTTGCCGAAGTCAACGGTCCCCTGGGCGATGACCCCGCCCTCCTGAATCAGAACCCCTACGGCGGCGGGTGGATGATCCTGGTGAAACCAGATGATCCCGCGGCCTTCTCGAAGCTCCTGACGGCGGAGGCCTACCGCGCCCGTTTGAAAGGGGGAGCGTAGATGCGTTACCTGCCGCACACCGGTGAGGATATCGCCGCCATGCTCGGCACGGTCGGCCTCACGGATCTCGACGACCTCTTCGCGGCGGTTCCGGCGGATTGTCGTTTCGGCGGAGAGTTGAATCTTCCGGGGGCGATGAGCGAGTGGGCGCTGGAGGATCACGTCGGGGGCCTGGCCACCCGGATGGCCGTCTCTCCGGAATACGCGCTGTTTCTGGGAGCCGGAAGCTACGACCATTACATTCCCGCGACGGTTTCATCGCTTTTAGGCCGTTCCGAATTTGTGACCTCCTATACGCCCTACCAGCCGGAGATGCTTCAGGGGACGCTGCAGGGAATCTACGAATACCAGACGCTGACGACCCGCCTCTTGGGAATGGATGTCGCCACGGCCTCCCACTATGACGGCGCGACGGCGCTGGCCGAGGCGCTGCTGATGGCGGTCCGCATCACCGGACGGAAGAAAGCGGCCCTCTCCCGCGCGATCCATCCTCACTACCGGCAGGTCGTCCGGACTTACTTTGCCCCCACCGGCTATGAACTCCTCGAAATCCCCTTTCTCGAAACGGGTCTCACCGATCTTGGCTTTCTGGACGGGGTTCAGGATCTGGCCGCCGTCGCCGTGCAGTCGCCGAACTTCTTCGGTTGCATCGAGGATGTGCAGGCCGCGGCGGACTGTGCCCATTCCGGCGGCGCGCTGATGGTCTCATGCTTCACCGAGGCGCTGGCCTTCGGGCTTTTGAAGAGTCCGGGAAGCCAGGGGGCCGACATCGTCGCCGGAGAGGGGCAGAGCCTGGGCATCCCCCGCTCTTTCGGAGGACCGGCCCTGGGCATGCTTGCCAGCCGCAAACCATTCATGCGCAACCTGCCCGGACGCCTCGTCGGAAAGACGAAGGACCGCGACGGGAAGCGCGGTTTCGTGCTTACGCTCTCGACGCGGGAGCAGCACATCCGCCGCGAGAAGGCGACCTCGAACATCTGCTCCAACAACAGCCTCAACGCCCTTGCCGCCGCGATGTATATGGCCTCTGTCGGGGGAATGGGCATCCGGGAACTGGCCTCCCTCAACCACGACAAGGCGGAATATCTCAAGAACGCGCTGAAGGATGCGGGCTGCGCACTCCGCTTTTCCGGACCCACGTTCAACGAATTTGTCGTCGGCTTTCCCGGCGGCTTCGACGCCGGCCACCGGCGGCTCATGGACCGGAAGATCGTGGCCGGTCTGCCGCTGGGAGCCCATTATCCGGAACTGGCCGATTACGGCCTGATCTGCGTCACGGAGACGTGCGGCCGGGAGGGGATGGACCGGCTGGTCCGGGAGGTGACGGCATGAGCGAACCGAACGCAACGACGGGACTCATCCTGAACGAACCGCTCCTCTGGGAGCGGGGCAAGAAGGGACGACGCGGCTTCTCGATGCCCGCGGGCGATGTGCCGCGAAATCCACTGCCAGCGGAGCTGACGGGCGACGGACCCGATTTCCCGGATCTTGCCGAGATTGAGGTGGTCCGCCATTACACCCGGCTCTCCACCTGGAACTTCGGGGTGGACACGGGCCTCTATCCGCTCGGCTCCTGCACGATGAAGTACAACCCGAAGATCAACGAGAAGTTGGCGGGCCTTCGGGGGTTCGCCGCCGCCCATCCGCTGCTGCCGTCCGCTTTGTCTCAGGGGGCGCTGCGACTGATGTTCGATCTGGAGCGGTTCCTGGCCGAGATCACCGGCCTCGATGCGGTGACGCTGCAACCGGCGGCCGGCGCCCACGGTGAGCTGACGGGGATGCTGATTGTTCACGCATACCACCGCAGCCGGGGGAAGCAGCGCACGAAGATCCTGATCCCCGACACGGCGCACGGGACGAATCCGGCGAGCGCCGCTCTCTGCGGTTACGCCCCCGTCCCGGTCCCCTCCGGTCCGGACGGCGTCATCCTCCCGGAGACCGTGGAGGCGCTGATGGACACCGACACGGCGGGGATCATGATCACCAACCCCAACACCCTGGGTCTCTTCGAGGCGAACATTCGCGAGATCGCCCGCATCGTCCACGACCGGGGCGGCCTCGTCTACGGCGACGGGGCCAATATGAACGCCGTCCTCGGTATCGTGAGGCCGGGGGAGATCGGCGTGGATATTCTACACCTGAACCTCCACAAGACCTTCTCCACCCCTCACGGCGGCGGCGGCCCCGGCGCAGGTCCCGTGGCCGTCCGGACGGATCTCGCCCGGTTTCTTCCTGTCCCCCGCGTCGTCGAAAAGAACGGGATGTATGAGCTATGCGAGGACCACCCGGAATCCGTCGGTCGCATGATGGCCTTTCACGGCCATTTCGGCATTCTGCTCAGGGCCTACGCCTACATCCTCAGCATGGGTCCGGACGGGCTTAAGGCAGCAAGCCGCCTTGCGGTCCTGAACGCAAACTACGTTCGGGAGAAGCTGAAAGACGTGTTGCACGCCGCTTACGATGGCCCCTGCATGCACGAGTGCGTCTTCTCCGACCAGAACCAGAAGGAAAGCGGGATCACGACACTCGAGATGGCCAAGCGCCTCATCGATTACGGGTATCATCCGCCGACGATCTATTTCCCGCTCGTGGTTCACGGCGCGATCATGATCGAGCCCACGGAGACGGAGACGAAGGAGGATCTCGACCAATTCATCGAGGCCTTCCGGTCCGTGATCCGCGAGACCACGGAGAATCCCGGCGCGCTGAAAGATGCGCCGACGCGCTGCAAGGTAAAACGGCTCGACGAAACCGCGGCGGCCCGGACCCCCTGCCTTGCCGGGTAATGAGAGGCTTCCGCAGGAAATGATGAAACCGGTTCAACCACAACCGAAGCCCCTCCGAAAACCCGCCTGGCTTGCGCGCCCGCTGCCGACTGATCCGGTTTATTCCCGAACCCGGTCCCTGCTGGACGACGGGCGGCTCCAC
>JAHFBU010000095.1 GCA_023249795.1 Syntrophaceae bacterium | reverse complement strand
CACTATACCGGAGCCTCCACGGAAGCAATGTTCGTCACCACCCACAAAGTCCTGGCCAAAAAGTGGATGTCTCTGACCAATGTGCCGACGACCGAATGGCTTGCCTTGGAGAACCATCCTTTTGGCTCGCCTATATTTCCGGAGCGCTATATCATCAAGCCGATAAGCGAAGAGGCCTCGGTTGGTCTGGACGCCACGTCTATAGTAGAGGTACAAGACCGGGAAGAACTGACGCAACGCGTCCGGGACAGGCAAGGCATGATCGGCAAAGCCTGTTTTGCCGAACGCTATATCGAGGGGCGGGAATTCAATCTATCGCTCCTCGGATATCCGGGTGGCGTTGATGTCATGCCTCCTGCCGAGATGATTTATAACTATCCGGATGGTATGCCAAAAATCATGGACTACAAGGCCAAATGGGTTGATGGTACTCCGGAATTCGAGAACACCCGCCGTAGCTTCAATCTGCCGCTGACTGACCAAGACTTGGTGAAGAGGCTCAAGCAGGTTGCCATGCAATGCTGGAACCTTTTCAACCTGCGCGGGTATGCCCGGGTCGATTTCCGGGTAGATGCAAACGGGCAGGTTTTTGTCCTGGAGATCAACGCCAACCCATGTCTCACCGACGGGAGCGGCTTTCCGGTCGCCTGTGAGAAATACGGTTTGTCCTATGCGGATATGGTGCAAAGGATCCTCGAAGATGCGCTGCAGTATAACTTCTCGGCATAAAGCGTGCGGGAGTCATCAATTGATTGGCGCTTAATCGTTAATAAGGCGCAAGTTAGTCGAGGCTCAATTCAGCAGATTATCACCTTAAAAGTACCTATAAACCGACCGACCCCAAAATCATTTTTTACAACGGAATGTTGTTGTGTTTCTTGGGGAGCCGGACCTCCGTTTTGTTTAGAAGCGCTTCCAGCAGGGAGACGATCCTTCGGCGCGTGTCTCGGGGACGGATGATCTCATCGATGATTCCGAGATTGGCGGCAAAGTAAGGGTTATTAAACTGCCCCTCGTAGCTCCGGACCAGTTCCTTCCTCTTTTCAACGGGGTCAGTCGCCTCGGCGATCTCTTTCCGGTAGATGATGTTGCAGGCCCCCTCCGCCCCCATTACGGCGATCTCAGCTGTCGGCCAAGCCATCACGTAGTCGGCGCCGAGCTGCTTGCTGCACATTGCAATGTAGGCCCCACCGTAGTCCTTTCTCGTGACAACGGTGATCTTAGGGACCGTCGCCTCGGAATAGGCGTGGAGAAGTTTTGCCCCGTGGCTGATGATTCCCGACCACTCCTGATGCGTACCGGGCATGTAACCCGGGACGTCCGAAAAGGTCAGAAGCGGGATATTGAAGGCATCGCAGAACCGGATGAACCGGGAGGCCTTGTCGGAGGCTTGGACATCGAGAACGCCTGCGTTGAACCTGGGGTTATTGGCGATCACACCGACCGGACGGCCCATGACCCGGATAAAGGCGACAACCATGTTTTTCGCCCAGAGTTCATGGGGTTCGAACATTACGCCCCCATCTGCGACGGTTGCGATCACCCGCTTCATGTCGTACGCCCGGTTGGTCCGGTCCGGGATGATTGTATCCAGGTCGTCGCAATCCCGATCGGGACTGTCCGTGCTTGAAGTGATGGGCAGTGGACTGTGGCAACTGTCGGGCAGGTAAGAGAGCAGCATGCGTATCTTCGTCAAGCAGTCCTCATCGCTTTCGGTGGCGAAGTGGCAGACGCCGCTCTTCGTTGCATGGGTGTTGGCGCCCCCCAGGTCGTCATGGTTGACCTCCTCACCGATAACGGCCTTAATGACATCGGGGCCCGTTATATACATGAAGCCGCTTTTTTTAACCATGAAGACCCAGTCCGTCAGCGCCGGGGAATAGACGGCCCCGCCCGCCGTGGGACCCATGACCGCGGTAATCTGAGGAATGTAACCGGAGCCGACAGTGTTGCGGTAGAAGATGCCGCCGTAGCCCTCCAGCGAGGGAACCCCTTCCTGTATCCGGGCACCGCCGGAGTCGTTCAGAGCAACAAAAGGCTTCCGGGCGCTAAGAGCCATGTCCATTACCTTCCAGATTTTTTTTGCATGCATCTCCCCAAGGCTCCCGCCAGAGCTGGTAAAATCCTGTGCCGCCGCGAAAACAGTCCGGCCATTGATCCGGCCGAAACCGGTGATCACGCCTTCGGCCGGGATCTCTTTTTCGGCGAGACCCAACAGTGTCGAACGATGCTTCACAAAAAGTTGAACCTCCTGAAAGCTTCCCGGGTCGAAGAGGAGATCGATTCTCTCGCGGGCGGTGAGCTTCCCCAAGTCGTGTTGTTTGCGGACCATTTTCGTCCCGCCCATCGTCAGCAGGTTCGCCTTATTCTCTTCAAACATATCGAGTTTTTCTTCAGTCAACCCTTTCTGATCTTTTTCCATTATCCATCCCTCTCGCTATTGATTATTTCCATCCCTCCGCATCTATTTTCAGGTTTCAGTGCAGCGGGACGGAAGGTGGTTAGAATTCCCCCGGAAACTTTCCGTCTTGACGGAGACATCCTGCTGGGATATGCAATCTATATCAGTCCTGTCCGGTTATTTTCAACAGAATTCATCAGGATCGTGAAGCGGAGAGATGAGAAATATTAAACTGATCGTCGAATATGACGGCACGGCCTACTGCGGCTGGCAGCGCCAGAAGAACGGGCTCTCCATTCAGCAACTCATCGAGGAGTCCATCTGTCGGATGACCGGCGAGGAAAGCTGTGTCATCGGTTCGGGCCGGACGGATGCGGGCGTCCATGCCATAGGCCAGGTCGCCCATTTTCACACCTCTTCCCTGCTGGGAGAGAGAAATTTACTGATGGGAATCAACAGCCTCCTGCCGTTGGATATTGCTGTCCGGGAAGCCCAGGAGGTGGATCCATCCTTTCATGCCCGTTTCGATGTGAGAAGTAAGATTTACCTCTACCGGATCTGTAACCGTCCGGTCCGACCGGCCCTGGACCGGTATCGCGCCTGGTTCATCTGGGCGCCGCTTGACTTGGCGATGATCGAGGGGGGTCTGGATCTTTTCCGCGGTAGGCATGACTTCTCCTCATTCTGTTCCACACATACGGACAGCCTCGATCACATCCGGACCATTCTCGATATCGGCGTAACGCGGGATGCTGACGGCATGATTAACATTTCCGTGGAAGCCGACGGCTTCCTGAGGTATATGGTCAGAAACATCGTCGGCGCCTTGGTCGATATCGGCCGGGGCAAATATTCGCGGGAGGATCTGGCCGGAATCATGGCGGCAAAGGATCGTAGCAAGGCTGGCCTTACGGCGCCGTCTCAGGGGCTGTTTCTCAAGGAAGTGAGATACGGATGAAGATACTTATTCTGGGACACAAAGGAATGCTGGGAAGTGATCTAATGCTTCGCCTCTCGTCCGCTCACGACGTGACGGGCAAAGATGTGGGCGACATCGACATCGGTGTTGAAGAGGACTGCGGGCGTGTGATCGCGGAATGTTCGCCGGATGTCGTTATCAACGCGGCGGCCTACACGAATGTGGACGGTTGCGAAACTGATCGCGGCCGTTGTTTTACCGTCAATGCCGCCGGCGTTAAGAACGTCGCTCTGGCCTGTCGGGGGAAGGGCATTCGGATCGTTCATTTCAGCACTGATTATATCTTCGACGGACGGAAGGAAACCCCGTACGTTGAGGAGGACGAACCTGCTCCGCTGAATGCTTATGGGGCTTCCAAGCTGGAAGGGGAAAGTTTTCTGCAGACCTTGTCCGACCGCTGGTTGCTGCTTCGAACGGCTTGGCTTTATGGCGAGCATGGCAATAATTTTGTGAAGACCATTCTGGACAAAGCCGCTACGGTCAAGAATTTGGATGTCGTGAATGACCAGATCGGTTGTCCCACCTACACCCGGGATCTTGCCGCTGCCGTTAAGTTGCTCGTTGAAGGGGGCCATGAAGGTCTTTTTCATCTGACCAACCGCGGTTCGTGCAGCTGGTATGAATTTGCGTGCAAAATATTGCAGTATGCCGGGATAAATGATGTAGCCGTCCGGCCGATCCTGACGGTGGGTTTGACACGGCCTGCGGTCAGACCCGCATGGAGCGTGCTCAGTTCCCGGAAGTTCTCGACGGCAACCGGCAAGACCATGAGATTCTGGCAGATTGCCCTCCAGGATTATTTGGAGAGGCGGGGCTTACGCGAACAGCAGGTTGTGGAATAACTCCCATCATAATTATCCCTCCTTTTGGAGCCGATGTTCGGTAACATCGAATTATGAGTCAACGATCCCTTTGTATCCCCTCCCCTTCGGTAACATTTAATGTGAGGCAATTTCGGTGTCAAACGGAACCTTGACAAACAGGGCGCCTGGCTATAGATCCCCGTTCGGGGAGACCGCGCGGTACTCAGCCGAGGTGTTGCCCTCCAGGAACGACGCAACGGCTAATTTGATTGGCCCATCAGGACAAGCACTCGCAGCTTTAATAACATTTATTTTACCCACTCGACTGGGAGAAGACCCTTTTGATTATGAGAAAAGATCATGAATGAAGAACGGGTTCGGACACTGATGAGTCTGGAGGAACGGCTCGGCTGGCATTTTACGGATATCGCCCTTTTGGACAACGCCCTGACTCACCGGTCGTTCGTCAACGAGAATATCGCTTCCGCCCGCCGGGACAACGAACGGCTGGAGTTTCTGGGCGACGCCGTCCTGGAACTGACCGTCAGCGATATGCTGATGCAAAAATTCCCCGACCATGCCTAAGGACAACTCTCCAAACTCCGGTCCTCCGTCGTCAACGAACAGCCGCTCGCTGGACTGGCCCGTAAGTTTGGACTCGGCGATTGCCTGCTGCTCGGCAAAGGGGAAGAGGGTTCGGGCGGCCGGATGAAATCCTCCCTCCTGGCAAACGCCTTCGAATCCATCATCGCCGCGATGTTTCTCGACGGGGGCTTCGACCGAACCGCCGCCTACGTGGGCCGCCTCTTCGAACCGCTGATCGAGGAGGGGGATCCCTCCGCCGTTTACAAGGATTACAAGACCACTGCCCAGGAGACCACTCAGATTCTCTTCCGGGAGATGCCGCGCTATCTGGTGATCTCCGAAACCGGACCGCATCACGACAAACGCTTTGAGATAAGCCTCACGGTCGGCGAGCAAGTGATTGCAACTGGGAGCGGAAGGAGCAAAAAAGAAGCGGAACAGCAGGCAGCCAAAATGGCCTTGGAAGCACTCCAGAAGATCGTTCCGGTCAAGGCGGGCGGGGCGGAAAATGGCGGGCAAGAGGCATGAATCCATTTCGCGGGAAGAGGCGAGCCATTGATCATCCCACTATTTCTCATGAACCGGGGCTGTCCGCACCGCTGTCTCTTCTGTAACGAACGGCTGACTGCGGGGAACCGTCCGGAAAGGATCACTGACGCGGCATTCATCGAAACCGTCCGCGCTCACCTCTCCGGCACAGGAGGCAGGAGCGGCCCGGCGGAGATCGCCTTCTATGGCGGAACCTTCACCGGAATGGAACGGGAGGAACAGCGGCGCTTGCTCGAAATGGCGCTCCCCTTCCTTCGGGAGGGAACGGTCAACGGCATCAGGATATCGACACGCCCGGACGGGATCGATGCGGAGTGTCTCGATTTTCTCCGGTGCTCTGGCGTCACAACGGTGGAAGTGGGGGCGCAATCCCTGGACGATGATGTTCTTCTCCTTTCTCGGCGGGGGCACACGGCAACCGACACAGTTCGGGCTCTGCTGCTGCTGAAGGAACGGGGCTTCAAAACGGGACTTCACCTGATGGCCGGCCTGCCCGGAGACTGTCCCGACCGGTTCTCCGAGACGATCGTCCGGACAATCGCCCTTCGCCCCGACATGGTCCGGATCCACCCGACGCTGGTCCTTCGGGATACCCCCCTCGCTGACGCTTTTCGCGAAGGAGATTACCTTCCGCTTGGCCTCGTCCAGGCAATCGATCTCTGTAAGAACGCCCTCAGGGCGCTGACCGTAGCGGGGATCCCCGTCATCCGTCTCGGCCTCCAGACCACCAGGGAACTGGAAGAGCCGGGGGCGGTCGTCGCAGGACCCTTTCACCCGGCTTTTCGGACGCTCGTGGAAACAGCTCTCTTTCTGGAGATGGGAGCCGCGCTGATTGAGGCCGCCCGGCTGGGAAACGATTTCACTGTGGTTCACTCCGCTGAGAGCTGCACCGGCAGGATGGGCATCCACTTCGCTCTTTCTCCCGCCGATCTCTCGAATTTCTGCGGCTGCCGAAGGGAAAACATCCTTGCGCTGAAGAGGCGATTTCATCTCGAGCAAATTCATATCACCTCCGATCCCTCCCTCCCCCGTCATACCCTCGTCCTCACGGCCGGGAAAAGACGCCTGAAGACGGATTGGTCTGGACAGATCGCCCCCTGTTCACTTTCGCGTTGACATCTGCGCCGCATGAAGGCAGAATAACGCCAACTGTGGTATCTGTTTCGGAGGGAGTGAACGCGAGGTAAAGCAGTGCAGTGAATCTATGAGAATCAAGGAGGAAGATGACAATGGAAATCAAGAGAATTCTTTATGCAACGGACCTGTCGGCGAGTTCTTCGTCGTCATTCCACAGCGCGATGGAGATTGCCGAGAAGTTTGACGCCCGCGTCATTATCCTTCATGTTGTTGAGGAATTGTC
>JAHFBU010000094.1 GCA_023249795.1 Syntrophaceae bacterium | reverse complement strand
CGATGCCCTGAATGCGTTTCTCATGCAGAATTTCGCGACGGGGAAGAACGCCGTTCTCCTGATCGACGAGGCCCAGAATCTTCCGCACGGCGTCATGGAACAGATCCGGATGCTGTCGAACCTGGAGACGGTCCGGGAGAAGTTGATCCAGATCATTCTTCTGGGGCAACCGGAGCTTCTCCGGCTGCTGGCGCTTCCCTCCCTCCGTCAGTTGAACGAACGGATCACGGTCCGCTACGATCTGAAACCGCTTGCCCGGGAGGAAGTTCATCATTATGTCGAGCACCGGATCGGCAAGGCGGGCGGTCAGGCGGGTGCGATCTTCGCCCCGGGAAGCTACACGCGGATCTACCGGGCCTCCCGTGGCATCCCGCGGCGGATCAACGCGATCTGCGATCGGGCGCTGCTGATCGCCTATGGAAAGGATCTCCGGACCGTGGATGGGCGTCTCGTCCGGGAGGCCATCAGGGACATCGGTCCGGGGTATCTGATCAATGAGAGCTCCGGAGGGATGAACCGGATCGTTTTCGGGATCATCATCACCGCCATTTTGGCGGCGATGATGCTGTTGGCCGGATACGGTTATTTCGCGGCGGGATTCAAATGGCCGCTGTTTCGCTGATGCGGTGCCGAACCGTCAAATTGCTTGACGGGGGAGGGGAATGAGTTATATTAACGAAGCGCTGAGAAAGGCGCAGAGGGAAAGAGAAAATAGCTACGAGCGGTTCCGCGGCGTTATCGCTCCCTGCCATGATAGCTTGGCGCGGTCCCGTAATCGAAGGCTCGCCTTCGCTGCAGCGGTCGCGTTGATTTTACTGATTCCGACCGGCGTTTTTGTCGCCGTTTACGTCCTGCAGCAACCGCCCTCCGTGAAAGAGGGGATCCCCGCACCGACCGCAAAGGAAACTCCCGCGGCGTTCCAGTCAGCGGTTTCGTCGGCTGCAAAGCAAACGGCTCCGGAAGCGGTTCATGCGGGCGCGGTTCCGGCAGGGGCGAAGGCGGTGATTCCGAAAAGAGAAGCGAGAGCGGCGGTTTCGGTCGGTGGAAAACCGGGTCGTTCCGGCGAGGCCGCGTCGGTTGGAGGGGGTTCGTTCCCGCGAGAGCCGGGGCTTTGGTATAAGGATGCCCTGTCCGCTCAGCGCAGCGGAAAGCCCCGGGAAGCGGAGGCGCTCTATAAGAAGGTTCTGTCGCTCGATCCCGGCCAGGTCAGGGCCTTGAACAACCTCGGGATCATTTATATGGAGCGCAAGAATTCGCCGCAGGCGATAGCGTTTTTCAACAAAGCCATCGTCCTGAAGAAGGATTACGTTGATCCGTATTACAATCTGGCCTGTCTCTACGCCCGGAAGAACGAGATCGGCGAAAGTCTTTTGTATATGAAGGTTGCCGCGGCCATCGACGGCAATGTGATAAACTGGGCGCAACAGGATGCCGACATGAAAACCGTTGTCGCATCGCCCGAATTCAAGAATATGATGAAGGAGCAGAAAAACTGATGCCTCATGCAAACAAGATTCCACGCCGCTTCCCGGAGGGGACGGATCTCGGCTGCCCGGCTGATGGCGGCAGGGCGCTGTCCGGATCGCCGGCCGCGCGGGGGCCCTGTTTTCAATTCAGGGTATTTTCAATCATGGTCACGGTTTTCGTGCTGATTGCCTTTTTGTTGCCGGGGACGGTCCTTGCGGCCCGCCTCGCTGAAGAGGAGCCGCCCGCCGCCACTGCGCCCGCGGGTTTGCCGCCGGCGACCGCCGGAACGCAACCTGCCGTTGCGGTCCAGACCGCCCCACCGGTCAGCCCGTCCCAAGCCGTCCCGCAGATGGAAGCTGCCGATACGGCCGGCGTCGGAGCGGCTGCAACCCCGGAAAAAGAGATCAAGGAGATTCCGGCAGAGATTATGCCGCCCTCTCCGGCCGTCGAACAACGCGGGGGGCAGGCGGTGGCCGAAACGCCGCTTGAAAAAGCTGCCGGAGGGCAGGTTGCCCCGCCGCCGAAACTCCCTCCTCCTCCCCAGGCCCCTGGCGTAAAGGAAGCGACCCGGTATGTGACGATCGACTTCGACAATGTCGATATCTCCGTCTTCATCAAGTTTGTCAGCGAACTGACCGGCAAGAATTTTGTGGTCGACGACAAGGTCAAGGGGAAGGTGACGGTCATCTCCCCGAAGAAGATCGCCCTGGACGAGGTTTACAAGGTGTTCGAGTCGGTCCTCGAGATCTATGGCTTTGCCACGGTTCAGGCAGGCGAAGTGACCAAGGTGATCCTTGCCCAGGACGCTCGTGGGAAGAGGCTGGACCTCCTGTTGAACAAAGAGGCTGTCCCGCCCGAGGACAGGATCGTAACCCGGATCCTATCCCTCGATCACTCCAGCTCCGACGAGATGAAGAAAGTTCTCGATCCATTGATTTCCAAAACGAGCATCATCCTCTCATACCCGCCGACGGGGATGCTCATCATCACCGATGTCATCTCCAACATCCAGCGCCTCGAGAAGATCGTAACCGCCCTCGACGTGGAAGGGGTTGGGGAGTTGATTTCCTATATTCCTTTGAAGTTCGCCTCCGCGGCGGACATGGTCAAGCCGTTGGCCTCGGTTTTTCAACAGTCCGGCAGGAGGACCGTTGCCCCGATCAAGATCGTGGCGGACGATCGCTCTAATGCCCTGATTATTCTGGCGACGGAAAATGATACGGCGAGGATCCGGGAGCTCTTGGATCTCATGGACAAGGAAATCCCCAAGGGGGCCGGGACCATCCGGGTCTATTATCTCCAGAACGCCAAGGCGGAGGATCTGGTCAAGGTCTTGACGGGTCTTGCCCAGCCGTCCAAAACCACAACCGGTGCGCCCGGTACGGCGGCAGCAGCGGTTTCCACCGCGGCCTTCTCCAAGAATGTCCAGATCATGGCAGATAAAGCAACGAATTCACTGATCATTACCGCAGACAAGGCGGACTATTCCGTCATCGAGGAGGTGATCCGGAAGCTGGATATCACCCGGGCCATGGTCTATCTTGAGGCCTTGATCATGGAGGTGAACGCCAACAAGAGCTTCAACGTCGGCGTCGAATGGAGCATGCTCAATAATATGAGCATTGGGGCCGTCACGGATCTGGGCGGACAAAGCGTGGGCATAGCGGGGTTTAATACAGGCTCTTCCCTTATACCCCAAGCCACTGCGAGTGGGGTCTCTTCCCTGCAGAGCGGTTTTTCCCTGGGGGTCATCGGCGCGGGGATCAAGATCGGGGGAGTGCTGTTTCCGAATATCGGTGCCGTCCTCAACGCTTACCAGAACGATGCGGACGTCCGCATCCTGTCCACGCCCCAATTGTTGACCCTGGACAATGAGGACGCGGAGATCACCGTGGGTGAGAATGTTCCCTATGTCTCCCGCCAGGACACGTCGGTGGGATCGCTGACGAACTACAGCAATTACGAATACAAGGATGTCGGCGTCACGCTCAAGGTGACCCCGCAAATCAACAGGGACGGGTATGTCCGGATGAAACTCGACCAGACCGTCACGAAGGTCGTCTCACAGTCCGCTTCCGTCGATGCCGCGGGAAGCAAGGTACTGACGCCGACGACCCTGAAGCGGACGGCCAAGACGACCGTTGTGGTCAAAAGCGGAGAGACGGTCGTCATCGGCGGTATGATTCAGGACGATACCGACCAGGGAATCTCCAAGGTGCCTCTCCTGGGAGACATCCCCCTTCTGGGATGGCTCTTTAAATCGAGGTCCTCCTCCGGTACCCGAACGAACCTGTTTGTCTTTCTCTCCCCCCGGATTATCCAGACCCCGGAAGATGCGGGCAAGATCAAGGAGGAAAAGATGGACTACATGCGGACCCTTCAGGAAGGCACGATCAAGAATACCCCGGTCCGAAAAAGGGGAAGCAAAGAAAACAAGGAAAAAGAAAAGGAAAAGAATTGAGTGCTGTGATGCCGGGACAGAAGAGCGATCAAAGATCGCCGGAAGAGATCCTTCGGCCGTCCCCCAAACCGGCGGCCGCGGCATGGGGAGGTCATAAACCCCTTCGCGAGGCTCAGGGTGGCGGGGTTGCGGCTCAAGGCGACAAGTCCGGTGCGCCGGGCGGGTGCGCCAATACCCTCGATATGCGTCTTATCGCGTGCGGGGTGCCGGCAGACGTCCTCGCGGAGATTCGGTCTCTTGCCCGTGCAAACGGCGCCGGCATGGTCGATCTCCTGATTCAGAAGAAGATCCTGCCGGAAACCGATCTGCTCGCGATCCTGAGCGAAGAGTATGGGATCCCTTTCTGGGAGACGCTTCCCACGGACCACATCGACACCGGATTCACCGCTTTCTTCTCCATCCAGTATCTGAAAAAGCAGAAGATGGTTCCCCTCGATACGCCGCGGGGGTTCGTCGTGGCGGTGAACGACCCGGCCAATTTTCAGGCGGCGGACGACCTCTGCCGCATCCTCGGTCTGCCGGAGCTGTCGCTGGTCCTGGCGACCCAGGATGCGATCCAGGCCGCCATCAACCTCGCCTACGACCTCAGCCGGAGCACGGCCAAGGAGTTTTTCCAGGAGATGAACGAGGAGTCGACGGACAGCCTCATCTCGGAGATCGAGGAGACCGGCGACCTTCTGGACGAAACGAGCGACGCCCCGATCATCAAGCTCGTGAACCTCCTTCTCTCCGGGGCGATCAAGGACCGGGCCAGCGACATCCACGTCGAGCCCTACCAGAGCACCGTCAAGGTCCGCTACCGGATCGACGGCATCCTCTACGACATCCTGAGCCTCCCCCGGAAGATCCACTCTTCTCTCACATCGCGCGTCAAGATCATGGCGCAGTTGAACATCGCCGAGAAGCGGCTTCCTCAGGACGGCCGGATCGAAATCAAGATCGCCGACCGCAGTGTCGATATCCGGGTCTCCACCATCCCGACCGCCTTCGGAGAACGGGTGGTGCTTCGGCTTTTGGACAAGACCGCGTCGATCCTGATGCTCTCCGACCTCGGTATGGACGACCGGAAGGTCGGAATTTTCAACAGGCTGATCAAATCCCCGTATGGGATCGTCCTGGTTACGGGGCCGACCGGGAGCGGCAAGACGACGACCCTCTACGCGGCGCTCTCAAGCATCAACCGGCCCGCGGTGAACATCATCACGATTGAGGACCCGATCGAGTACCAGATCGATGGGATCGGCCAGATTCAGGTCAATCCGAAGATCGATCTGACCTTTGCCCAGGGGCTTCGCTCCATCGTCCGCCAGGATCCGGACGTTATTCTGATCGGCGAGATCCGCGACCGGGAGACGGCGGAAATCGCGATCCAGTCCTCGCTCACCGGCCACCTCGTCTTTTCCACCCTCCACACCAACGACGCGGCAAGTGCCGTGACACGACTGATCGACATGGGAATCGAACCGTTCCTGGTCACCTCGTCGATCATCGCGATCATCGCACAGCGCCTGGTCCGGGTTCTCTGCCCGAAGTGCAAGGAGGCCTATATCCCCGACGACGAATCGCTCGCCAACCTGGGGATCGACAAGAACCTGATCGACCGGCATTCCCTTTACAGGCGACAGGGCTGCGCGGCCTGCATGAACACCGGATACCGCGGCCGGACGGCGATCTTCGAGATCCTCATTCTGGACGATCCGCTCAAGAGACTGATCCTGAAGACCTCCGATGCGAATCAGATCCAGGACGAGGCGGTGAAGCGGGGAATGACGAACCTCCTGAGCGACGGCGCACGGAAGGTTATGGAAGGGGTGACGACGATCGAAGAGGTGTTCCGCGTGACCCGGATACTCAAGAGGGAGAACGATCTGGAGACTTGAGAAGCCGGGAGTAATGCGCGCCCGGTTTCTGCCGGGTGCAGACTTGACTTATTACGGCGGCCTTGCATATAAAATAGACGGCATTTCGGATGGGAATGGACCTGTTTCAGGATGGATGAGCATGATCGGGAAACGCAATCGTAGTGGAATGAAGGGGGCAGCCGGACAGGGCGGATGGCCGCGGTCGGGTGCGTTTATGCTCGCGCTGATCTTCCTTTCGGTTCTCGCGGCCTCTCCCGTCTGGGGAACCGAGTTCCGCATTCCCGACGTGAAGGGGAAGTCCGGCCAGGAGATCCGCGTGCCTATCATGATCGACCAGACGGCCAACCTGGCCGGCGTAAAACTGACCCTCCATTACAACAAGGACGTTCTTACGTTCAAAGAAGGCGCCAGGACACGGGAGACCCAGTCCCTGATGCACATCATCAACGACAAGACCCCCGGAAAGCTGATCGTCGTCATGGCCGGCGCCCAGGGCATCAAGGGAAAGGATCTGACCCTCCTGACGCTCACCTTCGCGGTCAGGAAAGGGCTGACCGCCGCTCAAACCACGGCAATCGAAGCGCCGGAGGTGCAGCTCATGGGGGATGATCTCAAGGATATCCAATGCAAGGTCAAACCCGGCACCGTTGAAATTATTCCGTAATGATGTTGCCCCGCGGGCAGGAGAAGGCCCGGCCGGGCCAAGGAGGCAAGGAGATGACCCATCCTGAAATCCTCTTGAGACAGGTTCCGCTATTCCGGTCTCTGCGGGCAGAGGACAGTCGGCATATCGCAGCGCTGCTTCAGAAACATATCCTCCGGAAAGGGGATGTTCTGTTCCGGAATGGGGAGGAAGGCCACTCCCTCTATATGATCACCGCCGGAAAGATC
>JAHFBU010000093.1 GCA_023249795.1 Syntrophaceae bacterium | reverse complement strand
TCGGACATAGCCGCCTAATGGATATGTTTGGGAAAGACACGCCCCGTTTCATCAAAGCGGACCCCTTCCATCGCCAATAGAGCCTTCTTCATCGAAAGGCCTCCGCCGAAGCCGCCGAGCGAACCGTCGCTCCGGACCACGCGGTGGCACGGGATCATGAGGGGAAAAGGATTCCCCGCCAGGGCATTTCCCACGGCCCTCGCGCCGCCCGGGAGGCCCAGGGTCGCCGCCAAGCCGCCGTAGGTCGTAACGAGGCCCCGGGGGATCTCTCCGCCCTCCTTCAGGACGCGCCGCGCAAACCCTTTGACGATTCCGAAATCCAGATCATCCGGTGTAAAATCGACCGCCTTCCCCGACAGAAAATCCCGGATCCGCAGACAGATTTCATCCTGCTTTTCCGCTTGCAAAAGCGCACCGGGAAAATACCCCCTGACCATTTCCGTCATGGAACTCCCGGCATGGGGAAGCAGGATCCGGCAGATCCCGGAACGCTCCGCGCCCGCGCGCCAGACGAGACCGATCTCGCCGAATGACCAGGGGATGAGATCATAGGTGTAAGAACATTTTCCCTGATCCATGATCATGCCTTCCGTTCCGGCGGCAGGACCGCCGCGGTTTCGTCGTCTTCCTTCACAATATTTCCTCGGCAGCCGACTCGCCAAACGACGAGACCGACCAGGATCAGGATGAGGAAGATTCCTCCCGCCATGACCGGCGCCGTCAGAAACCGTTCGGGAAGCGAATCATATATTCCGACGATCCCGAAGAGGATGAATATTGCCGCCGCAAACCACTTCACGAACCGCTCCGGAATCCGCTTTCCGAGCATGACGCCGACAATGATCCCGAAGGCGTCCGCCGCCAGCATGCCGGCCGTCGTTCCCATCCAGATGGGGATGATCGACTGGTATTTCGCGGCGAGGGCCACCGTCGCAAGCTGAGTCTTGTCCCCCATCTCGGCGAAGAAGAAGGCGACGGCCACCGTCCAGAACGGGCTGAATTTGTACTTTGCATCCTCCCCCTCCAGTTGAGCCCCGCGGAGCGTCCAGAGGCCGAACAGGATAAAGGAGGCGGAGGCAGCGATTTGTATATAACCCAACGGAACGATGTTGGTCAGCCAACTCCCCGCCACAACCGCGAACAGGTGGTTGACCAGGGTGGCGACAAGAACCCCGGCGAGGACCGTTTTGGCCGGGAAACGGGACGCAAAGGCCATCGCCAGAAGCTGCGTTTTGTCTCCCATCTCGGCCAACGCCACAAACAGGAAGGATGCGATAAAGATCTTCATTTTGAATTTCCAGGTTGCTCATGGGTCGAACCGATATCCGTGGCGGCCATATCCTGACCCGTATCAAGAAACGCGCGGATACGGCGGGCGGTCTCGGCGCCGATCCCCTCGACCCGCTGCAAATCCTCAACCGATGCCGCCCGGACCCGCCTCACGTCGCCGAAAAAAACGAGGAGCGCCTTCCTCCGCACGGAGCCGATGCCCGGGATCCGGTCCAGAAGCGATTGCAGATCCGCTTTCTTCTTGACCTTCCGGTGGTAGGTGACGGCAAAGCGGTGAGCCTCGTCGCGGATCCGCTGGAGCAGAAAGAGGGCCGCGGGCCAGCGGGAAAGGTAAACGGGATCCTTCCGGCCGGGTAGATAGACGCGGTCCTCCCCTTTTCCGGGCGTCACCGGCTTGCCCGGCGATTCGGCATCGACGGATGCGCCCTCCGGTCGGTCGTCCCGTTCCTTGGCCAGACCGATCACATCCAACCCTTCGATCCCCAGATCCTTCAGGACGGCAAGGGCGACGCCAAGCTGCCCCTTTCCCCCATCCACGACGACCAGATCCGGAAGGTTTTCCCTTTTTTCATAGCGCCGTTTAAGAACCTCGTACATCATCGCGTAGTCGTCGGCGCCGGAGACCGTCCGGATGCGGAAACGGCGATACCCCTCCTTCGCGGGGATGCCGTCTGCAAAGGCGACCAGCGAACCAACGGCATATTTCCCGCCGATGTTGGAGATGTCGAAGCATTCGACCCGCCGGGGGATACCGCGGAGTTTGAGTTTCTCCGCGAGCAGCCGGAGCGCCTCCTCCGGGCGGTCTGAGGCAAGGCGCGCATTCTTGAGGGCATTTTCCGCATTCCGCGCGGCGATCCCGACGAGGGCGAGACTCTCCCCCCGCTTCGGAAAGACGAGATTCACCCCCCTCCCCTTTTTCTCCGAAAGCCATTCCGCCAGCGCCTCGCCGTCCTCCAGCGCACTCGGAACGACGACCTCGTCCGGAATATCCGCAATGCCGTCGTAATACCGCTGCAGCAGGGCAGAAAGGATCTCGCCGGTCTCGGCCCGGAGACGGATCAGGGGAAAGGTCTTCTGGCCGATCATCCGGCCGCCGCGGACGAAGAGAAGCGCGATCTGCGTCAGATCCCCCTCCCGGCAGAGGCCGAAAACATCCCGGTTCCGGCCGGTCATGGAGACGATCCTCTGCCGCTCCAAAGTCTCGCCGATCGCCGCAATCCGGTCCCGGATGGCGGCCGCCTCTTCGAAACGAAGCTCCTCCGCCGCCTCGTTCATCCGGTCGCGGAGATCGCCGACCAGCACCTTCTCCCGGCCTTCGAGAAAGGTGATGCCGTCCTTTACGAGGCGTTGATAATCGGCGGGGTCGATCCGGCCGACGCAGGGGGCAAGGCAGCGCCCGATCTCGAATTCGAGGCAGGGACGCCGGCGGGTCTTCAACTCCCTGTCCCGGCAGCTCCGGAGAAGCAGGATCGTCTGGAGGAAACGGAGGGTCTCCTTCGCGGCGGTGCCTGAAGGATAGGGTCCGAAATAACGTGCGCCGTCCTTTTTCGGGCGGCGCACCAGCTGAAACCGGGGAAAGGGTTCGGAAGGACCGATCCGGATGTTGTAGTAGCTCTTGTCGTCCTTGAAAAAGACGTTGTAGTGCGGCCGGTGCTCCTTGATCAGGTTGTTCTCAAGGATCAGGGCCTCCTTTTCCGTCCCGGTCAGGATGAACTCCAGATCCCGGATCCTCGAAACGAGGAAGGGGATCATCGCCCTTGAGTCGGTCCGGGCGAAATAGGCGCGGATCCTCGCCCTCAAGTCGCGCGCCTTCCCGACATAGAGGACCACCCCCGCCTCGTCCTTCATGATATAGACACCGGTGCCGCGGGGGGCGTGCCGGATCTTCGTTTCCAAATCTCCGGTCATGGATTTCGAACCGTCACTTCCTCTTTTTTCCTGCGGCCATTTTCTTTTGAAGGATGTCGCCGAGCGAACCGAATGAACTGGATTTGTCGCCCATGTACTTGCGCAAATCCTCCGCCTCCTCCGCCTTCCCGTCGCCCGCTTCTTCATCACCGGCCAGCGCCAGCGAGATACGCTTGGCCCCCCGGTCGATCTTCTCGATCCTCACCGCGACGGCCTGCCCTTCCTTCAGAATCTCGGAGGGGTGCGTAATCCGCTTCCCGCGTCCCAGTCTGGAGATATGGATCAGACCATCCACACCGGAAGACAGGTTCACAAAGGCGCCGAATTTCGTGAGACGCACCACCGTTCCGGTCAGACTCAAGCCTTCCGGAAATTGCCCCTCGACCTTATCCCAAGGATCAGGAAGGATCGACCGAAGGCTGAGGGAAACCCGGTCCTGCTCCCAGTCCAGCTTCAGGATGGCTGCTTCGATCTCCTGTCCGATGGTCAGCTTGTCCGACACTTCACCCACACGCTCCCAGGCGATTTCGGAGATGGGGATGAGCCCCTGGACGCCTCCGAGATCGACAAAGGCCCCGAACTTCTGGAGGGAAACGACTGTCCCTTTTACCGTCATCCCTTCCTTCAGCGTCTCCTTCAGGACCTCCTTCTGCTTGGCTCGCTCCTCTTCGAGAATGGCCCTGTGGGAGACGACGACGTTTCGGCCCCGCTCGCCGTACTCGATGATCCGAAAGCTCAGGCGCTTCCCGATCCAGTCCGCCGCGACCTCCGTGCGGAAGAGCCCCATCTGCGAGAAGGGGCAAAATCCCCGGACGTCGCCGGCGACGCGGATCTCAAAGCCCCCCTTGACCTCCTTCTCGACCAACCCCTCCACGGGGATTCCGCTGTCCGCCGCGTCCGCGAGAAAGGCCCGGCCGGCCTCGCCGCTGCCGATCTTGGTCGTGAACAGTTTCTCGTTTCGTTGGGACGAGAGGAAGTAGGCCCGAATGGTCTCCCCTTCCTTGACCGTCACATTTCCCTCCGCGTCGAGAAACTCACGCCGGTCCAGATAGCCCTCGTGCTTCCCGCCCACGTCGATAAAAACCCATTCCGGCGTGATCTTCACAATCACCGCCTCCACGCGCTGGCCTGGCGTCAGCCATCCCTGGTCCATCGCGCTTTCGCCCAGCATCTCGGCGAAACTCTTTCCGCCGTCCTCCTCCGACACCTGAATGTTTTCCTCCATGGTTCTCCTCTTGCCCAAAAAGATATTTCCGCAAAAATAACGGTCCATCGTCTTGCAAAATGCGCGGCATCTTGCCCCGATCTCGACCGCGCTGTCAAGAACAAATCGGCGATCGGCGATCTGCAAGGTTTACGGAACGATGATCTCTTCTTCCGTCACGATCCGGTCCGCCGGTATGTCATGGGGCTCCGCCGGAATCCGCGCGACAATCTGGCAGGAAAAGGCAGCCCCGATCCGCGCCGCCTGAGGGATTCCCGGCAAAAAACGGTCGTAGTAGCCGCCGCCGTAACCGATACGATATCCTCGCCGGTCAAAGGCCACGGCGGGAACGAGGACAGCATCAATCTCTCCGAACGGCACGGGCCGGACGAGGTCCGCCTTCGGCTCGCGGATTCCGTAATGGCCGGCTTCCAGCTCGTCGAACCCGTCGATCCGGCAGGAGGTCAGTTCCCCCAATACGGGCCGGCAGAGCGGAACGACCATCCGCTTCCCGGCCTCCCACCCCCAGCGGAGAAGATCGTCGGTGCGAACTTCGCTCCCGAAGCTGAGGAAAACCATCAGCGTGGACCCCTCCCGGAACTCGCGGAGTTCCGTCACCCGCCGAATGATCGCGCCGCTCTTCGCCTCAAGCTCCTCGCGCGTCAGGGCGTCCCTCGACTGAAGGACCCGTTTGCGGATATCACATTTCAGATTCATGTTCCCTCTTTTCGGCGCGCCGGCCATCTGTCTGCCCAGCGGTGGAGGAGGCAAAACAGACGGAGCGATTAAGGCGCAACCGGTCGCATGGTCAATAGACCAACGGGATAAGCCTTCGCACCCGCCGCTGATAAGAGGCGTACGCCGGGAACTTCTCCGTCAGCCACCGCTCTTCGCGCCGCGACTTCACATCAAGGAATACAAACAGGACGGCCACGTATCCGAGCGTGAGCCAACCGTGGATATAGAGCGCCCAACCAAGTGCAAGTATAAACCCGCCGGCGTATATCGGGTGGCGGACCAGCGCGTATGGTCCCGTTTGCACCAATTCGGCCCCGTCTTTGGGATACGGCAACGGGGTCAAGCCCCGACCCAATCGGACCAGCCCGGCGGCAAACAGAACGCCGCCGCCGACCATGAACGCTTCGCCCAGAACCTTGGACGCATACGCGAAAGGAAACGGCCATGCCGGCCAGCCGGCAATCGTGCGGGGGCCGAGAAATACCAGCCCGATCAGAACCATCTGCATGACGACAAGCCATTCGCCGCGAGCCCCTTTCCACCAGGGCGTCTTCTCAGCAACAACCGGATTCATCGACATGACTTCTTGCCTCTTTCGGATACATGACCCCTCCTTGGATTTACCTGCTCCGCTCAGCCCCATTGCGTGTATGAAGGATTCATCAAGTCAGGTCTTGCAAGTTGCACCCTTTTGTCCCGAAACAATCTCAGGCAGGCATCCGCGACGGCCTCGTCATAAAGAGTCCCTTTGTTCTTCTCGATCTCCTCCAAGGCCGCATCAATTCCCAATGACGCACGATAGGGACGGTGGGATGCGATGGCCTCCACCACGTCGGCCACGGAGAGGATGCGAGCCGCGATAATGATCTCATCCCCTTTCAGATGTCTTGGATAGCCTGAGCCGTCCATCCTTTCATGGTGCTGATAAACCGTCTCTGCCAGTGGCCAGGGCGAAACCACGTTCTTGAGAATCTCGTACCCTTTTCGGGGGTGCTCCTTGATCAGGGAAAACTCGATATCCGTCAGTCTGGAAGGCTTGGACAATATCTCCGCCGGGATGGACAATTTTCCGATATCATGAATGGAAGAGGCCACCCGGATGCCTTCGATTTGCTCCGGTGACAATCCCATCTCGATGGCAATCGAACGGGCGATGTCGGCTGACCGAACCTGGTGGCCGGCCGTATAGGGGTCTCTCGCCTCCACGGAAGAGACCATGACCTGAATCGTTACACCGACCGCTTCCCTGAGACTTCGGAGGGTATCATGGAGTTGTTTCTCCGCACGCTTGCGGTCGGTGATGTCCAGAAGGCTCAGCAGCACCAAAGGCTGTTTCCTGATATTCAATTTGGTGCTTGAAAGAAGAAACGTCATAATTCCTTCCTGATGCTCGGACCGGCACGACAGCGATCCTTCCACATGATGACGGCTTAGACCGGTCTCCATGGTTTCCGACACGATACGGAGAACCATGCATTCTTCACACTGCTCCGCGAAACCACATCCTTCGGCAGACGCAAGCGTATAAAGGCAATGCAGCGCCTGGCCGCAACGCATTCCGCGCATGGCATCCGAGGATCGGCCCGACAAGGCGGCC